>JALNZK010000034.1 GCA_023229365.1 Pseudomonadota bacterium
GACGCGCTCACGGCCGCCGGCTTCGACGCGACGCTCGGGGAGTACCCCGGCGTCGGGCACACGGTGTCGGCGGAGATGCGGCGCGACGCGCTCGCGGTCATCGACGCGGCGATATCAAGGTAGCAGGAGACCGAGGAGGCTCGTCGCCGTCGCGCCGCCTACCGCCGCGCAGCCGCAGCCGCCATCGGTCCCCGAGCCGCCGTCGGCGTCCGAGTCCGAATCCGAGTCCGAGTCCGAATCCGAGTCCGAGTCGGTGTCGGAGTCCGCCCCGCCGTCCGCGCCGCCGTCCGCGTCCGCGTCGGTGTCCGCGTCGGTGTCCGCGGCGGCGAAGTCGAGGTCGAGCACGTACGCGCCGGAGTAGATCGTCGAGTCCGAGCCGACCCACGAGTCGACGGTCAGGTAGTACGTGCCCGCGGCGGCCACCGCGACCTCGAGATCGACGTGCGCGCGGCCGAGGCAGTCGTCGGCGTCGAGCGACCCGAGCAGCTGCAGATCGACGTCGGCGCCCGGCGCGTCGAGCACGGACGCGGTCACCGTGCCCGCGCAGGGGAGCTCCAGCTCGTAGACGTTCTCCGGCCCGCTCTCGTCGACGTCGGGCGCGGCGGAGTAGAAGTCGAACGCGTCGCTCGTCGCGTAGCGCGTGTTGCGCCAGTCGCGGAACGGCAGCGCGTCGACGACGATCGGATCGTCCGTCGTCCCGGCGGCGGTCCCGACCGTCGCGGTCTGGACGTAGTCGGTCCACGCGACGCGCGGCGTGTAGCTGCCGAAGGTGCTCCACGGGACGGCCCGGCCGCAGACGCCGTTGCAGGTCCCGCTCGACTCCGTGATCCAGGCGTCGCCGGACGGGTCCTTGCGGACCCACATGATGACGTGGCTGCCGGCGTCGTTGTAGACGTCCCCGGGCCACATGTCGCGGGCGTCGATCGCGTCGCTGATCTCGGGCAGCGTCGAGGTGCCGTACTTCCAGGGCGTCTCCCAGAGGACGCTCACGTAGCCCGAGCAGTCGACCCCGGTCGTGCACGCGAGCGATCCGTCCGCCGAGTGGGAGCCCGCGCCCAGGCCGTCGGCGATGTCGGCGTCGAACTCGTCGACCGTGGACCACCCGCCCCAGTCGTACGGCAGGCCGACGTAGGTGCCCGGGCACCAGTCGCTCTCGTAGCCCGACGGGCAGTCCGTGCCCCAGTGGTTCGTCTCCGTGCACGTCCACTCGTGATCCTCGTAGAGCGGCGCGTTCGCGAGCATCACGCTGCGCTCGACGGCGCCCGCGGGAGCGGCGATCGCGGCGGCGATCGCGACGGCGGCGACGGTCGACGTGCGCGCGCTCATGGCCGCACCTCGAGCCGCACGACGCGGACCGACTCGGCGCCGGCCGCGAGGAGGTAGAGCGCGCCGTCGGGCGTGAGGTAGAGCTCCGTCAACGGGGGCACGAGGGGCGGCGCCGGGAGCGCGGCCCGGGCCACGAGCGCGCCGCTCCGCTCGACGACGAGCAGCTCGCGATCGACCGCGGTCCGGCCGAGCTCGCAAAACCGCTCCATGACGACGAAGGCGCGGCCGAGGCGATCGACGCCCACGAGCCGCAACGACGCGAGCGGGCCGCCGGCCGAGAGGCCGACGCGCGTCTCGATCCCGCCGTCGACGAACACGATCTCGCCGCCCTCGCCGCTCGTCTTGACCGCGCGGGTGCCGGTCGGCACGCCGCCCGACCGCGCGACGGGCCGCGGCGGAAGGGTTCCCGCGACCGAGATCGCCGGGCGCCCGGAGGCGTCGACGCGGACGGCGAACAGCTTGTTTCGCACGGGATCGGACAGCAGGATCGTCCCGTCGCCCGACACCGCGATCGCGTTCGCCCCGAGCGCCGGGTGCTCGCTCCCCGCGGGGACGAACCCCAGCCCCTCCTCTCCCTCCGCGTAGGGGAGCTCGAGCTCGAGCGCCGTGACGAGCCGCGACGCCGCGGGCGCGCCCGGCGGCACGGCGACGTCGGCGGGTCGCGCCTCGGCAGCGGACAGCGCGTGCGGGACGAGGCACCCCGCCGCGAGGATCGACGCGATGGCCATGCTCCTCATCAGTGCGCGCCTCCGTTCGGAGCGGGCTTGCCCGCGCCGCCGTCGCCGCCGAAGTAGTCCAGCTTGCGCCGGTCCGTGGACGCGGCCCGGGCGCGCTTCCTGGCCCACTCGCGCAGCGCCTTGATCTCCGGCTCGAACGTGTCGTACAGCGTCACCATCTCGGCCGCCGCCGCCGCGAAGTCGCCGTCGGCCACGCCCTCGCCGCGGGCGAACGCGGCGTACATGCCGGCGATGACGACCTGCTCGAGCTCGCTGCCGGTGAACCTGTCCGTGCGGCGCACCAGGGCGTCGGCGTCGAACGCCGCCGGATCGAGCCCGCGGCGCGCCAGGTGCACGAGCAGGATCTCGTGGCGCTCGCGCGCGTTCGGCAAATCGACGAAGAAGATCTCGTCGAAGCGGCCCTTGCGCGGCAGCTCGGGCGGCAGATCGGCCACGCGGTTCGCGGTGGCGACGACGAAGACCTCCTTGGACTTCTCCTGCAGCCAGGTGACCATCCCGCCGAGGAGCCGCGCCGCCATCCCGCCGCCGTCGCGATCGAACCCCTTCTCGATCTCGTCGATCCAGAGCACGACCGGGGACATCGCCTCGGCGACCCGGATGGCGCCCCGGAGCGCCTCCTCCGGGCGCGGCTGGCCGAACACCGCCGAGAGGTCGAGCCGGACGAGCGGCAGCCGCCAGAAGCTCGCGACCGCCTTGGCCGTCAGCGACTTGCCGCAGCCCTGCACGCCCATCAGGAGGAGCCCGCGGGGCGCCGGCAGCCCGTACGCGCGAGCCCGCTCGGAGAACGCGTCGCGCCGCTCGGCGAGCCACGCCTTGAGCTGGTCGAGGCCGCCCACGTCGTCGAGGGAGTCCGGCGCCTCGATGTGCTCGAGGACGCGGCTCCTGTGCAGCGCCTTGCGCTTGTCCCGCTCGACGGACGCCCGCGCGCCGTCGGCGTCCTCGGGCCAGCCGATGAGCGCCTTCGCGAACGCCCGCCCGGCCTCTGCGAGCGCGAGCCCCTGCCCCACCCGGACGAGCGCGGCCGCGTCCTCCTCGGTGAGCAGCACGCCGTGCTCCTGGCAGACGCCGTCGAGCTCCTTCTCGAGCTCGGCGGGGCTCGGGAGCGGCAGCTCGACGACCGCGCTCGTGCGCTCGAGCTCCGGCGGCAGATCGACCCACGGCGCGATGACGACCGCCACGCCGCCGTCCCCGCCGCCCGCCGCCATGTCGGCGAGGCGCCGCAGGAGCGCCGGATCGTCGAGCCGCCTGTGGACGTCGTCGAACACCGTCACGACGGGGCGCCCGTCGTCCGGAGGGACGGCGTCGTCGCGGGCGTCCTTCCGCGGCGTCGAGACCCGCATCCCGACGCGCTCCGCCGCGACCCCGAGGAGCCGGAGCGCCCGCTCCTCCTCGTCGGTCACGATGAAGAGGTGCGGGTAGCGCGCCCTCAAGTGCAGCTCGACCTCCCGAACGAAGCTCTCTGCCGAATCGCCTTTCATGGCACCACCTTTCGGGGACATTCTACCAACTAGTCCCGCGGGGTTCACCCGCTACTTGTCGCGAATCCGCTTGACCTGCCGGGGCGTCTCGGCCAAGATTCCCGCCGCTCTCAGGGGCGCATCGCCCAGAGTCCAGGAGGACGGGATGGCTTCTCTCACCGGTAAATTGGAGCGGATTCGCAGGGCCAAGCGCACCAAGCAGGGCAAGAGCCGCAAGCAGGCGTCCGCCAAGGGCACGACGCCGCGGTTCCCGATCCACGTCGAGGACGCCAAGGACTGCGCCCTGCCGCAGCCCCCGCGCACGCAGAAGGACGCCTGATCCGCCGCGCCGGCCGCCTCATGCCTCGAACAACGCCCGCATCAACGCGTCGTGGAACCGCGGCCGGAACGCCTTGATCGCGTCGAGGCTCTCGCCCATGTGCACGCGGTTCGTGAGGAGCGCGATCGCGCACCCGGCGCCCGGATCGATCCAGAGCGAGCACCCGGTGAACCCGAGGTGGCCGAACGTGCCGCGCCCCATGCGCGCGCCGGCCGACGAGCCCTCCGCGAGCGCGAGGTCGAACCCGAGCCCCCTGCCCGACGGCCGCCGCCGCACCGCCGCCTCCGCCGTTTTGCGGGACAGCCACCCGCCCCGCCCCGCGAGGGCGTCCAGCCAGGCCGCGCCGAGCCGCGCCACGTCCGCCGCGGTGGAGAACAGCCCCGCGTGCCCGGCGGCGCCGCCCATGGCCCGCGCGTTGTCGTCGTGCACCTCACCGACGAGCTCCCGGCCCGGCCGCGGGCGGATCGCCGTGGCCGCGCAGCGCTCCGTCGGGTGGAACCGCGTGCGCAGCAGGCCGAGCGGCCCCGTCACCTCGGCCGCGACGACCTCCTCGAGCGGGGCCGCGGCCACGCGCTCGAGCCAGACGCCGAGGGCGATGAACCCGAGATCCGAGTAGCGCGCGACGCCGTCCGGGGCGGAGGCCGGCGGCGCGGCGGCGAGCGCGGCGAGCAGTCGCGCCTTGCCCGCCTTTGTGCCGCGGGAGCCGGGCTCGACCGATTCGTACAGCGGCGTCCACGGCACGAAGCCCGCCTCGTGCGCGAGCAGCTGCTCCAGCGTGGCGTGCGCCTGCGGCGTCCCCGAGAGCTCCTCCACCCGCCCGCCGAGCTCCGCGCCCATGGCGAGCACCCCGCGCTCGCAGAGGCGCAGCGCCGCGCCGGCCGTGAAGAGCTTCGTCAGCGACGCGACGTCGAACAGCGTGTCGTGCCCGATCTCGGCCCCCCCCGCCGCTCTCGTGGTTCCGGCGCACGCGAGCTCCCGTCGCCGCTCCGGCCCGACGCACCACGCCGCCTGCGCCCCGGAGAAGGCGCCCGACCGCACCCCCTCCCCGAGGATCCCCTCGATGATCCGCCTCGCGTCCCGCACGCCCCGAGCCTCCTCCGCCGCCGCTCCCCGCGCCGCGGCAGGATTCATGGTGGATCCCCCGCGCGCCGCGTGTCAAATGCGGAGGAGTCGGTTGACCCTTGCGCGAATCCCGGAACGCGTTACTAGAGTGGCGGAACCGGAGGGCCCGCGCGCGGCCCGCGAAAGGAACACAGATGAGCATCATCGAGACCTTCAAGAGTTTCACGTTGTTGGGGGCCGAGTGGGTGATGTGGGTGCTCGTCGCCCTGTCGGTCGTGTCGATCGCCATCATGATCGAGCGCGCCATGTACTTCCTCGGACAGCGCCCGAACGTCGCGGCGCTCATCACGGATCTGCGCGGGGCGCTCGCCGGCGGGGACCACGCGGCGGCGGCCAAGCGGCTCGAGGGCGCCAAGGGCGTGACGGTCGCCGTGGCCCGCGCCATGCTCGCGGACGCGGGGCTCGGCGCGGCGTCGGCCGGGGAGTCGGGCGCGAGCGCCGCGACGCGGGAGAAGCTCAAGCTCGAGAGGAACCTGACCTACCTCGGCACGGTCGGTAACAACGCGCCGTTCATCGGGCTGTTCGGCACCGTCATCGGCATCATCCAGGCGTTCCACGACCTCTCCCTGAACACCAAGGGCGGCGCCGCGACCGTCATGTCCGGCATCTCGGAGGCGCTCGTCGCGACCGCGATGGGCCTGCTCGTCGCCATCCCGGCCGTGATCGCGTTCAACATCTTCCAGCGCCGCATCCGCGCCATCATGGGCGACGCGGAGAGCCTGCAGCACTCCCTGCTCGCCGCGCTCTCCGGAACGGCGGACGACGCCTCGAAGAAGGGATAAAGACGATGGCGATCACCGGGAAGAACGACAACGACGGGGAGATCATCTCCGACATCAACGTCACGCCGTTCGTCGACGTGTCGCTCGTGCTGCTGATCATCTTCATGGTCACCGCGACCTACATCATCGCGCAGTCGATCCCCGTGGATCTGCCGGAGGCGGCCACCGGGGAGAACGTCGTGACGACGCTCGCCATCACGATGACGGAGAACGGGGACATCTACCTGGACGGCGTCAGGACCGACGCGGCGGCGCTCTCGCGCACGGTCGCGCAGGCGCACTCCCAGAACGAGGATCTCCGCGTCGTCATCGCCGCCGACAAGAAGGTCTCGCACGGCGCGGTCGTGTCGATCATCGACCTCGTGCGCAAGCTCGGCGTGAGCAAGTTCGCCATCAACATCGACTCCAAAGCGAAGGGCGACTGAGCCGGAGATGACGCTGCGCAGCGAAAGCCGCCACACCCTCGCGCTGATCCTGTCCGGCGGCGTGCACGCGCTCCTGGTCGCGCTCCTCCTGTTCCTCCCGACGCAGCTGGCCGAGGAGTGGGACATCGTCGACATGACGATCTCCGAGAAGGCGAAGCCCCCGCCGCCGCCCCCGCCGCCGCCGGAGGAGGAGCCGGTGCCGGAGACCGAGCCGGAGCAGGTCAAGGTGAAGCCGAAGGCCAAGCCCGAGGAGCCGCCGCCGCCCCCGCCGGAGGAGGAGCCGCCGAAGCCCGAGACCGCGCCGCCCGTGTTCGATCTCGGCGACAACACGTTCGCCGAGGACGGCTCCGGCGCGAGCTGGGCGCTCGGGCGGTCCGAGGGCAACACGAAGTTCGGCGCCCTGGCCAAGCCCGGGCAGAAGCCGGCGCGCGACACGAGCCCTTCACTTCCGAGCGGCGACGGCAAAGGGTTCAAGCCGGTGCCGGCGAAGGATCTCTCGCGCCGCCCCGAGCCGCGCGAGGGCGACATCCGGATCCCGCCCTACCCGACCGAGGCCAAGCGCGAGGGGATCGAGGGGCGCGTCATCCTGCAGGTCTTCATCGGCAAGGACGGGGCGGTGAAGAACGTCCGCGTGATCAAGGACCCGGGCGGCGGGCTCGGCGCGGTCGCGAAGGCCGCGATGCTCGACGAGCGCTGGAAGCCCGCGCTGGACAAGAAGGGCGACGCGGTCGACACCGTCATCACCTACGCGTACGTGTTCGTGCTGGACGGGTGAATCACTCCACCGTGAAGCAGGCGGTGCCGCTCCCCGCCTCACTCCAACGCGTCGAGCAGCATCTCGATCGGCGGATCGTCCCGCCGCGTGCGGGCCGCCTCCTCGACGATGCGCCGCGCCTCGGCGTCGCGCCCCGCGCCGTGCAGCACGAGCGCGCGCGCCACGGCGGCGTCGTAGGACGCGTCCAGCGCCGCGAGCGCGTCGATCGCGGCCAACCGCTGGCCGACGTCCGCGCCGAACGCGGCGGTGAAGTCGAGCTCCGCGCGCCGCTCGGCGGGCGCGAGCGTCCCCTCGACCGGGATCCCCACCGCGCCGCACCAGCGCTTGCGGAAGAGCACCTCGGGCAGGTGCCGGGCGCCCCGGAAGTCCCCGCGCGGATCGATCAGGCCGCGCTCCGCGGCGCGGAAGACGAACGTGCCGCCCGCCTCGACGACGCGCGCGAGCTCCGGCCCGTCTCCCGACAGCACGGCGGCCGTCCCGGCGCGCCGGGCCGCCTCGAGCATCGGCACGAGCGCCTTCCCGAAGTCCGCCGCGAGCTTCTCGCCGAGCAGGAGGTAGCGCCCCCTATCCGCCGCCGCCGCCGCGGCCGCCGCCTTGCGGAACCCGTCGTACAGCGCCCGGCTCCGCTCCTCGGGCTCCTCGTCGCGCAGGGCCGCCACCTCGGCCGCGTGCAACGCCTGCAGGTCGGAGACGAGCCGCACCTCGTCGCCGCGCGGGGCCACGCCCCCCGTCCGCTCGGCGAGCGCCGCGAGCGCCCCGTCGACCTCTGCGTCCCGGAACGCCGCCCGCGGCATCTCGGGCAGGGGCGCCTCGCCGCAGCGAACGGCGAGGAAGATTGCGCCCCCGATCCCGAGGAGGGCGACGGCGAAGATCACCCTGGATTTCCCAGAAACGGCGCGGCTCGCAGCCATTCTTTCCCCCGTCGGGCTTGCCTTTTCCCAATCGGGAGTCATGCTACACTATCCTCGCTCGAGTTCGAGCGATTTCGTGGCGGCGCGGACCCGATGGAACACAAGAGACAATACCAACGCGTGGATTTTCGTGCGGACGTGGAGATCGCCTTCGGCGAGAAGGCGCAGCCGGGCCGGACCGTGAACATCAGCCAGGGCGGCGTGTTCCTCGAGACGCGCCCCGTCCCGACGCTCGACGACAAGGTGGTGCTCCGGATCAGTCTTCCGGGCGTCGCCGCGAGGTCGGAGATCCCGTGCATCGTCCGCTGGAGCAAGGAGCCCGACGGCGTCGGCCTGCAGTTCGAGAACCTGCGCGCCATCGAGGTCTGGGCGCTCAACAAGCTGCTCAAGTCGATCCAGCCGAAATCGTAGTCAGGGGCGTATGGCCATACGCCCCTACGACGTGCCCGCCCTTCCTCACGCGAGCAGCCAGTCCAGGTTGGCCTTCTCCCACGCCAGCGCCTCGTCGTAGCGCTCGAAGCCGCGCTCGAGCGCCCGGAACCGCCGCGTGTGGAACCGGCGGCGGCCGTTCCCGTCCTCGCAGGGGAGCACGTGGTGCAGCATCTCGTGGTACACGATCCAGTCGAGGACGAAGTCCGGCACGCGCGCGGAGTCGAGCACCTTCGAGACGCGGATCGTCCGGTCCTCGAAGCTGTAGGTCGCGAGCGCCCGACTCCGCGAGCGCGTGCGCCTATGCCGCCGCGATCCGGAGCCCCGCGCCGCGCCCCAGCGGATCGTCACGTCGCCGATCCCGCCGAAGTACCGCTCCCGCACGCGCCCGAGCACGGGCTCGAGGTCGTGCACCTCCCCCGCCGCGCTCCCGTGCGCCCGCCGCGTCCTTGCCGCGCCGCCGATCTCCCCGCGGTGCCGCCGGATGAACCCGTCGAGGACGCGCGAGGCCGCGGGATCACGCGCGGCGACGAACCGCGCCAGCGCGTGCAGCTCGATCGACCCCGCGTGGCGGAACAGCCGGTGCAGCCGCACGACGAGCCGCCCCCGGGCGCTCTTGTAGGAGATCATGGTGTGCCGGTTCTCGTGGAACACGACGTCGACGGGCTGCGGCAGCGCCATGGAGAGGAACCCGCGGATGCGGTGCGCGTGGGAGTCGAGGAGATCCGGGAGATCCGCGGCGGGCGCCGGCACGGGCGCCGGCCCTTTGAGGTCGAGCTCGAGCTGCCGCGCGTCCCCCGCCGTCCTCATGAGCCGACCGTACGGGTGACCTGAACGCATGTCAAGACGCGCCGGCAAACTGGATCGCCCCGCCGGGTTCCGGCTAGAATGGCAGGTCGTGAGGGCAAGAACACTAGCTCTGCTCGCCGTCCTCGTCGCCGCGGCCCCCGACGCCTCCGCGGACATCTACTCGTTCACGGACAAGGACGGCACCGTGCACTTCACGAACCTGCGGCCGGGCGGCAGGGACAAGGGGAAGTACAAGATCTACATGCGGACGCCGGAGCAGCGCATGGCGCGCCCCGGTGTCGTCCCGGTCGGCGCCAGATCCAAGGACCCGGCGCGCTACTCGCGGTACGACACGTCGATCGTCGAGGCCGCGCGCACGCACTCGATCCCCGAGGCGTTCGTCCGCGCCGTCATCCGCGTCGAGTCCGATTACAACCCCGACGTCGTGTCGGTCGCCGGCGCGCAGGGGCTCATGCAGCTCATGCCCGGCACGGCCAAGCGCATGGGCTGCGCGAACAGCTTCGATCCGCACTCGAACATCATGGGCGGCACGCGCTACCTGCGCTACCTCGCCAACATGTTCGGCGGCGACATGGTGCTCACGATCGCGGGGTACCACGCCGGAGAGGGCGCGGTGCTCAAGTACGGCGGCGTGCCGCCCTACACGATGACGCACTCGTACATCAAGCGCGTCCTCGCCCGTTACTACGAGTACAAGAAAAAAATACAGTGATTTGCATGCTCTCGGACGTGAAAAAATTATTGCGTTTTGCCGCAAACGTTGTAGATTTCCTCAACCGTTGTTCGGCAGAGGGATCAGGTGCCGCGGATTAAGCGAAGAAGTGAATAACCCGCGCCCCTGAACGTCGGACGAACACAAGAAATGTTATTAGGGGATTCCCTAAGACAACTCACAGAAGGAGAGAGAGATGAAGAAGGTATTTGCTATCCTGCTCGTGTCCGTGTTCGCGTTCGCGATGGTTGCCTGCGGTGACGACGATGACGCCGGTGGCGGCCCCTGTGATGATTATGCCGACATGGTCCAGGACGACATCGATACCGTTTGCGGCGATTTCCCGGACTGCTCCATCTGTGAGCCGGTGGAAGAGGGCGAGGGCGAGGGCGAGGTCGACGAGGATGCTTGCCAGGAAGCGATCGACATCTACGACTCCGCCGCCATGATCGACACCTTCACCCTTCTCTGCGAGATGGAGGCGGGTGAGTAATTCTCCCTTCCTGGCCTCGGGCCAGTTTCCTCCCCTAGATCGCCCACACCGACGAAGAAGCAGCTCCGTTCGAACGGACGGGAAGACAGTGCCTCTGCGAGCTCCGTTGGCGCTCGTCACTGCGCTCTGGGCGGCAGCGTTCGGCTGCGGCGACCGGACGGACGTGCCTTCGATCGGCGACGGCAAGATCCCGTTCGACGAGGACGCGGATCCGCCGGTGTGCCAGGACGAGGAGATCACCCAGGTCGTCGACGTCCACGAGCACATCATGGGAGCCGAAGGCCTCGACGTGCTGTTGGCGGTGCTGGGCGAGGTCGGAATCGACAGGACCGTGGCGTTCGCGATGCTGGACACCCGGTACGAGGACAGCCTCCTCCTCATCGAGGAGGCGACGAGCAACGGGATGCTGATCCCGTTCACGACGGTCGACGTGCGCGATCCCGCCGCCCTGCTCTTTCTCGAGGAATCCCTGGACGCCGGCGCCGTGGGGCTGAAGCTGTTCAGCGGGCACGGCGAGTACCACGGGGACACGCCGCTCGACTCTCCATTGGCCGAGCCGATCTACGACTACCTCGAAGCCACTGGCACGCCCCTTTTAATGCACGTGAACGGCGGCCTCTACCTGGATGAGCTCGAGCGGGTCCTCGACGCCCACCCGGATCTCGTGATGATCTGCCCGCACCTCTGCCTGCTGTCGAAGGACCCCGGTCGGCTGGCCCAGCTGCTCGACACACACCCCAACCTGTCTGTGGATCTCAGCTTCGGCAATCCCATGGCGGAGCTCCAGGGCTTCACAACCCTCAGCGAAAACATCGATCTGTGGAGGCGCTTCGTCCGGGTCTACGTCGATCGCGTCAATCTGGGCTCCGATACCGTCTTCATGGGCGAGGCCGTGAACGCGAACAGCCTGAGCGACGTGCGGTCCTACCTGGATTTCGTGCGACACGAGAGGTTCTTTTACGAAGGCGAGGAGTACAACGGTCTCGGCGCCGACGCCTGCACGCAGAAGCACATCCTACAGCACAACCCGGAACGTTTCGTCGCCGGCCTGCCGCCGCAGCGCGCGCCGTGATCCCGCAAGGGATCGCGCGATGGGCAGGATCGATCATCCTTCCGGTTTCGGGCGGGGTCGGCGGCGTCGACCGGGTTGACTCGCGCCGCGGATTTCCGTACGGTTTTTCAGCGCAAAGTGCGCAGCCTTGGGAGGAAACCGTGTCCAGATTCCGGCTATTCGCGTCTCTGTTCGCCGCCTCCCTGCTCACCTTCGCCGTAGTCGCCTGCGAAGACGAGGGTGCGACCTGCACCAGCCAAGACCAGGACGACTGCACGGCCACGTACTACACCTGCTTGGAGGGGCTCGATCACTTGTCTTCGAGCTACCCTGACGAGTTGCAGGCATGCCTCGACGAGTTCTGCGTATGCTGGGAAGAGGCAGGCTGCGACACCGGCAACGTCGGCTGCAGCGGGTAGGCCGACCAGCTTTTCGCCAACGGAAAGGAAACCATGCGCAGCGGCAGCACCCTCCGCGTGATCACGGCGATCCTGCTCGTCGGGCTCGTCTCGGTCCCGTGCTGTGACACCAGCGACAACGCAGCCTGCAACGAGTCCGACGCCCGGGCCTGCGAGGACGAGCACACCACGTGTACCGACGAGTGCGAGACCGACGCGGGCGTCGACACGGAGTGCCTCGTGGACTGCAAGACCGCCTGGTGCGACTGCCTCGACTCCCGCGGCTGCGACGCGTACCTCGTGGATCTCGGCTGCTAGAAAGACAGCGGGGTCTTCGGCCGCTCCTACGAGGGCGCGACCTCCAGCATCCAGAAGGAGGACGACTGCGCCGCCGCCATCGTGCCCTTCGGATTGACGCCGTTGCCGATTCTTCGTATCGTGTTTTTTCGAAGACCCAACATATGGAGGACAACATGTTGAGAATCACGGTTCGCAACGTTCTCATGATGGTCGCGACCCTGCTCGCCGGCGTGCTCGCCGCCGGCTCGTGCGACAGCGGCGACGGCAGCCCGAGCGTGGCCAGCGTGTGCAGCGCGTCGTGCGAGCAGTTCGAGGACTGCGCAGAGGACTATTTCGACGAGGTGTACGATTCCATGGGCGACTGTGAGGACGATTGCGAGGACTACGTCGATGAGTATGTCGACGAATACGACGACTGCGAGAACGAGTATCTGAGCTACCTGGAGTGCACGACAGGGCTCTCCTGCAACGATTTCGAGGACGACGATTTCGACGACTGCGACGACCAAGCGGACGACCTCGAGGATTGCCTCGACGACAACTACGGTGACGACAACAATTTCGACAACGTCGGGGCCTGCCAGGACGCCGAGGATGCCATCAACGCCCTCCCGTGCCTCGATACCCCCGTGGATTATTCGTGCGACAACTACGATGGCATGGACTGCGACTACACCGACTACTTCGACTGCTTGTCCGACGTGTACTACTGCGACGGCGACACCCTCTCTTACGACGCCGATCAGTTGCAGGAGTGCACGGACATCGCGGACGAGATCTCCAGCAGCTGCTGATCCGCCTCGCGAACGTCCCGTGCACGTCGCGCTCCATTCGGCGCTGTCTCCCCTTGCCACGGCGATTGCCCGTGCATAGAAAGTAGGTTACGCAAACGGGGTGGACCCGAGACAAGGAGCGAGCGAACATGAAGAAGTACGAGTGCACGGCGTGCGGCTACATCTACGATCCCGAGAAGGGGCACGAGGCGTCGGGCGTGGCGAAAGGGACCGCGTGGGAGGACGTGCCCGAGGACTGGGTCTGCCCCCTGTGCGGCGTGGGCAAGGACGGCTTCGAGCCGGTCGGCTGAGCCGGGCGCACCGAGGAGGTCACGAATGATAAAGAAGAAGGTCGCGGACAAGATCAACGCGCAGATCAACGCCGAGCTCTACTCGGCCTACCTGTACTACTCGATGGCCGCCTACTTCGAGTCGCTGAGCCTCAAGGGGTTCTCGCACTGGATGTACGCCCAGGCGATCGAGGAGACGAACCACGCGAACATCTTCGCGAGCTACCTGAGCGAGCGGGGCGGCCGCGTGCTCCTCGGGGCGATCGGCGCGCCCGAGACCGAGTGGAAGTCCCCCCTCGCGTGCTTCGAGGCGGTGTACAAGCACGAGCAGCACGTCACGGATCTCATCAACAAGCTGATGGCGCTCTCGACCGCCGAGCAGGACTACGCGACGGCGCAGAAGCTCCAGTGGTTCATCTCGGAGCAGGTCGAGGAGGAGGCGAGCGCGGACGAGGTCGTGCAGAAGCTCAAGCTCGTCGACAAGACCGAGGGCGGGCTCTTCATGCTGGACCTCGAGCTGGCCAAGCGGCCGTTCATGCTGCCCGCGCAGCTCGCCGGCGCCGGCACGATCGGAGGTGTCGCCTGATGCCGAGCGGCTTCCGCGCGGTCGAGATCACCGACCGCGTCTTCTGGGTCGGCGCCGTCGACTTCGGCCTGCGGAACTTCCACGGCTACCTCACGTCGCGCGGGACCACGTACAACGCGTTCCTCGTGCTCGCCGACAAGCCGACGCTGATCGACACCGTGAAGGCGCCGTTCGGCGAGGAGATGATGGCGCGCATCGCGTCGGTCATCGAGCCGTCGAAGATCGAGCACATCGTCTCGAACCACTCGGAGATGGATCACTCGGGGTTCCTGCCCGAGGCGATCGCGCGGCTCAAGCCGTCGAAGCTCTTCGCCTCCGCGCAGGGCTGCGACGCGCTCGAGCGGCACTTCCACTTCGGCCGGCCGATCGAGGCCGTGAAGACCGGCGACTCGCTCGACATCGGCGGCGCGACGCTCAAGTTCGTCGAGTCGCGCATGCTCCACTGGCCGGACAGCATGCTCACGTACCTCGCCGAGGGCGGCGTGCTGTTCTCGAACGACGCGTTCGGCATGCACCTCGCGAGCAGCGAAAGGTTCGCGGACGAGCTCCCGCGCGACCTCCTGCGCGCCGAGGCGGCGAAGTACTACGCGAACATCCTGCTCCCGCTGTCGCCCATCCTCACGGCGTTCCTCGGCAAGCTCCCGGGCTTCGGGCTCGACATCCGGACGATCGCGCCGGATCACGGCCCGATCTGGCGCGAGGACGCCGGCTGGATCGTCGAGCGCTACGCGGAGTGGGCCGCGCAGAAGCCCACGCGGAAGGCGGTCGTCGTCTACGACACCATGTGGGGATCCACCGCGAAGATGGCGCGCGCGATAGGCGACGGGCTCGCGGCCGGGGGCGCGACCGCGATCCTCATGCCGCTCGACGCGGCGCACCGATCGGACGTGGCGACCGAGCTGCTCGGCGCCGGCGCGCTGCTCGTCGGCTCGCCCACGATGAACAACCAGATCTTCCCGACCGTCGCGGACACCATGACCTACCTCGAGGGGCTGAGGCCCAAGAACCTCGTCGGCGCGTCGTTCGGCTCGTTCGGGTGGAGCGGCGAGGCGACGGCCCACCTCGACGAGCGGCTCGCGCGGATGAAGATCGAGCTCGTCGCCGAGGGGCTCAAGGTGAAGTACGTCCCGGACGGCGAGCAGCTCGAGGCGTGCCGGAACCTCGGCCTCGCCGTGGCGGAGAAGCTGCCGCACGCGGAGTAGCCGCAACCCCTGGGAAAGCCCTCCGCCGGAATTCGGGGACGAGACTGTCCCGGTCCGCTCGCCGGCCGTCATGTCTCTTCCACCTCCTGGTTTCATCGCTCCTTCCTGTACGCCAGTCTCGCCCGCGTCATCCGCTCTCGCAGACCGCCGTCCTCTACGAAGTCCGCTTGAAGCCGCTGGATCTGCCTCCAAAGCAGAGCATGCGTGATTTTCACGAGGCCGATGATCGCGTTGACGGAGATCGCCGGATCCGGATGCTCGACGGCGCGCCGGAGGGTCTCGTAACCGGCTCCTGGTGAACGCACGAGCTGCGCCAGCCGTAGAGCATACGGGTGATCCCTGGTCCATTCTGGGATCCCGCGGACGCGAAGGATGTCGCGATAGTCCTCCAGCAGCTCCGCGAGGCTCGCCCGCGCGACGTTGGTGAGCTTGATCTCCATCTCTTTCGATGTGCCGGACGCGGCGCTGGCCTCGGCGATGTTCTGTTTCCCCGAGCGCGCAGCCTGCACCATCTGATCGACCGTCCGGTCGCGCTGCCTGTAGTAACGCGCGCAGAATCGGATCGTCGCGTCGTAGACGATTTCGGCCCTCCGATAGGAGAGCAATCCGCGGTACCCACCGTGCGGAGGAATGAAGCCACGCCCGCGAGCATCCGCGAACGTTTCTCTCCTCTTCCTGTCGTCCCTTCTGGCCCTTTCGTCCCTTTCACTCATGCCTCCTCTATCGGTCGTTTTTCGGAAATGTTGCCGATTTTCTGCGAAAAGCGACGAAAGCGACCCAAGGGACGGCAGGGAGGACGCGCCAGGCTTCGGACGAGTGAGGGGGCCTACGGCTCCACGTGGAGATCGCAGGTGATGGCGTAGTGGTCGATCCGCTCGTCCGCGCCGAGGTCGTCGAGCCCCGAGTACCAATAGTCGAGGCGCTCGGTCGTCGGCTCGCCGCCGTCGTCGTGCACGAGGCACTCGCCGTCGATGCCGTCCGAGACGACGACGTGATCGATGGCGATCGGCAGCCCGACGTCGTCGAGCCACGTCCACGCCACCGAGGTCGTCGAGTAACGGTCGCCGACGCCGTCCCGCGGATCGACGTCCGCGAAGCCGCACCCGTCGCAGCCGACGAACTCGTAGAAGACGTCGTCCGCGTCCGCCGAGCTGAACATCGTGCGCGCCCAGTAGACCTCGAGCCCGAGGTTCCAGTCGCCGGCGGCGATCGCGCGGTCGGCGCCCGAGACGAGCGGATCCTCCCAGCCGACGACGTACCCCTCGAAGACCTGGAGCAGCTGCTCGGTCCGGCACGCGTCGCCGGAGATCGCGGCCGAGACCTGCGCCATCGGGTGCAGGTGCACGACGCGCAGCGGGCCGGCGTCCGTGTGCACCGTGACCGCGGAGACCGTGGACTCGGCGTCGCACAGGTCGTCCGTGCACTCGTCCTCCGCCCAGACGCACGGCGGCAGCGGGAGCTCCGGGGTCTCGGCGCCCGACTCGGCGTACTCGCCCGGCGCGAGCCCGTCGATCGTCCCGAAGTCGGTGCGGACGCCGACGCACTCGACGTGATCGCGCGCGTCGCAGACGATGCTGTAGTCCGGCCCGAGCAGGCGCTCCGCGGGCCGCGGGCGGGTGTCCCACTCGTAGCAGGTCTTCGAGGGATCCGTCTCCACGAACGCCTCGCAGGTCTTCGCGGACAGCACCTCCTGCAGGAAGACGATGTCCGGCGCGAGCCACTGGATCTCGCCCGCCATGTAGTCCTCGTAGTCCTGGGACTGCATGCGCAGCGGGTAGTACGGATCCGCGGAGTCCGGGTTGCCGACGTTGTAGGTCATCGCCGTGAAGTCCACCGCGACGAACCCGGTGTCGGTTTCGGACTCGGACTCGGACTCGGTCTCTGTGTCGGTGTCGGAGTCCGTGTCCGCGTCGGAGTCGGTGTCCGTGTCGGAATCGACGTCCGTGTCGGAGTCGGAGTCCGCGTCCGCATCGCCGTCCCCGGCGTCCGGCGAACCGCCCCCGCCCTCGTCCGTGCAGGCTGTGGCCAGGAACAGGGACAGCGGGATCATGAAGATCGGTTTCACGAAGCAGTAGTTTACGCGAAACCCCGCGCCTCGCAAAGGAATCGGCCGCTACCCGACACGGACTACGTCAGAATAGCTGAACCGGCCCGACGTCCGCGGGTGTCTCGTCGTCGCCGATGTCGCCCGTTTCACCGTAGCCCAGATAGTCGCCCGCGCTGCCCCAGCAAATCACGTCGCCGCTCTCCAGAAGGGCGCAGATGTGAGAGTAGCCGTTGTCCACGAGAACGGCGGGGCCGCCCAGTTCGATGTTCCCCACGTCCGCGGGGACGTTGGTCATGCCGACGCTGTCGGTGTTGCCGTAGCCGAGGGGCACGCCGCCGCCTGAGCCCCAACATTTCACGCCGCCGCCTTCCAGGAGGGCACATGTATTGAATTGGCCCGCCGAAAGTTGAGTCACCGAAGCGCCGACATCCACGGTGCCGACCGAAGCCGGCGTCTCGTCGTCGCCTATCTTTTCGGTGTTGCCGTAGCCGAGTTGGCCAACGTCGTTGCCCCCCCAGCACGCGATGTCGCCGGTGTCGAGCAGCGCGCACGTGTGGTAGTAGCCGCACGCGACTCGGGTCGCCGAACCGTCGATGTCCACAGGACCCTTCGTCAGTGGGTCCCAGACGTCATCAGTGTCGCCGTAACCGAGCGCGCCCGAGGCGGCGCCGGTGCCCCAACAGTACACGTCCCCACTCTCGAGCACCGCGCAGGTGTGGGCCGCCCCTGTGCACAGTTGCGCCGCAGGTCCGCCGAGGTCAACGATGTGATCGTCAGTCTCCCCGGCTGCGCAGTAGCCGAAGCACCGCACACCGCCGTCCACAAGGATGGCGCAGGTGAAGTTGCCCTCTGCGGCACTAATCTGTTTCACCGCCCCGCCGCCGAAATCGATGGGGGCGTGGTCTGCGGGGACGTCGATCTCGCCGATGGTAATGCAGCTTTCGGAATCCACTCCGAGCTGTCCGTAGATGTTGTACCCCCAGCATTTCGCGCCGCCGTTCACGAACCGCGCGCATGTGTGATAGCCGCCCGCCTCGAGATCACCCACCTCTTCGCCGACGCGCACGAACGGCAAAGTCGAAGGCAACGACGTGTCCGCACCGGGGTCGTCGTCGAGGTCGAAACCGTAACCGAGATCGCCGAACTGATCGTAACCCCAGCACTTGACGTAACCGCCTTCGATCACCGCACACGTATGGTGACCTCCGGCAGAGATCCAAATCGCCTCGTCCCCAGGTGGTCCGGAGTCGAACTCCGTGTCGGTGTCGGTGCCAGCATCTGGGTCCGCATCCGAGTCCGTGTCTGTGTCAGCGTCTGTGTCCGTGCCGGAATCCGGACCTGCATCGAGATCAGGTCCCGTGTCGTCACCGGCGCAGCCCAAAGCCGCGCCCCCCACCGCCAACGAAACGACCAGCGTCGTCGCGTAGTACTTGTTGATCACCACGGGATCACTTCTTTCCCGGTGTACACTCCGTACGGCGTCTGTTCGGTTCCGTTCCACACCGAGATCGTGTGCCACAGCACGACGCCGCCGTCAGGGCCGTTGCCTGGGTAAGTGTCGTCGCTGAACGCGTCGATGATGTACGGGCCGTACCCGAATGTCAGAGTGGGATCTGGATCGAGCGCGGCGAAGTCGCCACCCCAAGGCGCGGAGAGCGGTGCCTTCCACGCGAATACGTTGCCTTCGTTGTTGTTGAGCAGAACGACCTGCGGAGCAACGGTGGGGTCATCGGATCGGATCAGTCTCGCTGACAACTCCCCGAACACCTTCTTGACATCCCAGTCCGTGGTTGTCAGGTTGCTGTCGATCGGCCAGCATCCATGGGTTTTCGAGATCGGAGTATGGTCGGGTCGCCGCCATGTGTCGCAAGGGGGTTCACCGGTCAGCGAGGCGGCATCCTCCTCTTCGAGCGACCATCCGTCGCCGGTCCAGTAGTTCACTATCGGCTTGTCAGTATCTGGATTGACATGGCCGAAATCCCCAGCCGCGATGAACGCTAGGAAGAGCCCGCTTTTCCGGTACGGCCTGCCTGAACCGTACAGCAGCAGTCCGCCACCGGAATCGTAGAACTCGCACATCTCTGAGGCGTAGAAACCATCCGGGCAAATCGACTCGAAGTCGGATGCGGTCACGTTCACCGCAGTAACCTGAATGAACCGCGCGGGAAAGCCGGTGGCGGGATACGCGGGATATGGGTATGGGAAATAGAGAGGACTCGACGGGTCACCGACCGCAGGCGCATTGTCCGGAGGAGAACTGTCGGTGGAAAACGGCACCACCTCACCGGAGATAGTCGTGTAGCAGGAGTAGAACGTTGTTCCATCGAACGAGCACCCGACCCAAGAGGTCGGACGCCTCTGCGGATCGGTGCTGTCGATGTCTACGGAGGGGAACTGCTGACCAGGATGAATCGCCGTACCGTACCAAACCACCGCCATGGGCACCGGTAGATAGATCTCTATTCCCCAACCAACTACTTTCTTCTTCCAGCCCATCGCCGTCGCCGCGCCGGTCGGCACGGTGAAGGCCGGCTCCCAGTCCTGCCCGCCCCAGTACCCCAGGAGTTGGGAGGAGTAATACTTGTGGACTCCGGGAATGGTGATCGGCTTCCACCGTTGCGCGCTGTCTACGAATACCGGCGACGCGCTGACGCCGTTCTGGGGAACGGCGTCCGTGGAAACGACGATCATGTCGTCACATCGCGCGAGATCTCCCGTGTCCCCACATTCTGAATCAGACCACATCCGAATTGTGTTGTTCGGATCACTGTCTCGTTTCGAGTATGCGTCCCATGTGTCACCCAGGTAGTAGTAGTCGCGTCCGTTCAGCTTCACGTTAATGCCGAGCCCGAGGTCGGTACCATCGCAAGAGTCAGGCCACTGGAATGGGTGCAGAACAATTTCATAAGGGAAAGTGCTTTCCCAGTACTGCCCCATGAACCAATACTCGTGTTCCTCGTCGTAGGGGGGATCGTCCGGCAGATGTCCAGGATGCAGGCTCACGTCCCCATGAGGCCGCTGAGGGGGTACGTAAAGAGTATGGAAAGACGGGAGCTGCGCTGATATCCCGAAGGGATTCCCGATCTCCATCGTCATGTAATCCCAGAACTCACCCAGGCGCCACTGGGTTGTGATCAGCCAAGCTTCCTTTTCCGCCTCCTCGAAGGTCCATGAACCCGGCTGCTGCCGGAGGTCCTCTTGTACTTCTTCTACGAACGTGTACAGCCCCGAGTAAATGAACGCATCCGTCACCTCGTCCAGAGTCGCGTATGGCCGCGGCGCCGGCACGATCTGCTGCACCAGGATGTCGAACATCTTCCAGGCGTCGACCGTGTAGCTCGCCGTGTCGGAGATGCCGGTCACGCCGATCTTGTGTTCATAGTCCACGAACAGCGACACCCCGGACATGCAGCCCGTGCTCTGGTACAACGGCACGACGTTCGACTTCGCGTGCGCCGGATTGACGCCGAATACCAATGAAGCTGTCTGATGCACGAGCGCCTCGGTACCGACCCGGCTCGTGAACGCCGTGTGCCCGTCCACCAGCGATGTGACCGTGTCCCCGTCCGAGAGGCGGGCGAGCGGCGACGTCGTGAGCCCGAGCCGATACGCGTACAGGAACGTCCACGACTCCACCACCAGCACCGGCTTGCCCGATGCCTTGATCGCGTTGAGCCCCGCCGCCGAGACGAGCGGTGCGGACTCGGTGAGCACGATCAGGTCGTAGGCGGCGAAGCTCGTCGTGCTCTTGACCTTGTAGTCCTTGATCCGCGTCACGTTGTACCCGAGGTCGAGGAAGTGGTTCTCGATGTCATCCTCTTGAGAGCACCACCCGTTCGCCACGAATAGTACGTTCAGCGGCGTGGGCGGATCGGCCGCCGCCGCGAGCGGAGTGACGAGCGCCCCGAGAAGGACGAACACGGCGATGGCGCGGACGCAACGGGCCTTCGGCACGACCTCGTACGACACGGCGGGCTCCTTTCGTGGCAGGCTACTTATTGTGTGCCGATGGTACCACTTTCGGACGGTGCCGAGGTGCGCTCTCTTCGCAACGGCATGTTGGCTCGACGCGAAACCTGGCCGAGAGGTTGACGTTCACAGCCCGACGAGCGAGATCCCATACGCGCCGCACAGCTCGACGACGCGGGGGCGCGAGAGGACGAGCGAGCGGCCGGCCTCGATCCCGATCGCGGCGAGGCGGACCGCCGCGGCGATCCGGATCGTCGACGGGCCGATGGCCGGGAGATCGAACCGCTCGTCCTGTCCCGGGACCGCGACCTTCGCGAGCACGGCGCCAGGTCCCGGCGCAGCCGCGAGCAGCGCGTCCGTGCCGCGGCGGTCCTCGGTCCCGCTCACGCGGCCGCGGAAGGCGACGACGGCCTGCCCCCGGCCCCTCGCCCCGACGCGCCGCGCGTGGTCCCGGGCGACGAGCAGATCGGCTCGCGCGCTCCCTGCGAGCGGCGGCCCGGCGAGGTGCCCGGCTTCCGGGATCGCGTCGCCGAGGACCGGCCGCGGGTCGCCGATGCGGACGCCGCGAGCCTCGAAGCGGCTCGCGACGGCCCGCAACAGCCGATCGTCGCGGCCGAAGAGCGCGGCGGGGAGGAGCGCGAGCGCCCCGAGATCCGGCCGCGCGAAGAGGAGCGCGCCCCTCCGCTCGACGCCGCCCGCCATGTACGCGACGCCCGCGCCGCACGAAAGGAAGTACCGGGCGATGGACGAGAGCGCCCCGAGCGGGAACGTCCGGACGGACGCCGCCCCCTCGAACCGGCCCGGATCCGCCTGCCCGGCGAGGCACGCGATCGCCGTCCCCTCGCCCCGGGCGCAAAGCGCGTCGTGCAGCGCGATCGGGTAGTCACCCCGACCGGCGACGATCCCGATCATCGGAGGACGCCGCGGTGCGCGCCGCGCAGGAACCCCGCGAGGCGCCGCGCCTCCTCCGTGATCTCCGGATCGGCCTCGAGCGCCTCGGCGATCTCCTCGAGCGGCGTGCCCCTCCGCTTGAGCATCCTGAAGGCGCGCTTGATCTGCTCCTTGGCCTCGGCGGAGATCCCGCGCCGCCGCATGCCGACCCTGTTGATCCCGCGGAGGATCGCGCGATCGCCCGCCGCGATGCAGAACGGCGGGACGTCGCGCTCGATCATCGCGCCGGCCGCGAGCATCGCGGACTCCCCGATCCGGACGAACGGGCCCACGCCCACGAAGCCGCCGAACACCGCGTGATCGCCGACCGTCGCGTGCCCGGCGAGCGTCGCCTGGTTCGCCATCACGACGCGGTCGCCGAGGCGGCAGTCGTGGGCCACGTGGCTGCCGGCCATGAGGAGGCAGTCGTCCCCGATCTCCGTCACGCCGCCGCCGTGCGCCGTCCCGCGGCTCACGGTCACGTGCTCGCGGAAGACGTTCCGGTTCCCTATCTCGAGCCGCGTCGGCTCGCCGCGGTGCCGCAGATCCTGCGGCGCGCCGCCGAGCACCGCGAACGAGAACAGCTCGTTGCCGTCGCCCAGCGTCGCCGGCCCGAGGACGACGGCGTGCGCGTGGACGACGTTCCCGGCGCCCATCACGACGTCCCTGCCGATCACCGCGAACGGACCTATCGAACAGCCGGGGCCGAGGCGCGCGCCCGGGTCGATCGCCGCGCGCGGATCGATGCGGCCGACGACGGCTTCCGCCGCGCCGCGGGACGCCCCGTTCTCCGCGCAGCCGCCCATCTCGGTCTAGAGGATGTCGTCGCGGGCGTGCGTCGACAGGACGAGGCCGGTCTCGGCGACGATGAAGTCGTCGACGAACGCCTTCACATCGAAGCGCCACACGTTGCTGCGGCGCTGGCTCAGCACGGCCTCGATCTCGAGGACGTCGCCGGGCACGACCACGCGCCGGAACTTGGTCTTGTTGAGGCCGACGAGCAGCACGACGTCCGTCGCGGGATCGAACTTGTCCGTCGCGTACACGGGCACCGTGCACGCCTGCGCCATCGCCTCGATGATGTCCCCCGCCGGGAACACCGGGAGGCCGGGGTAGTGCCCGAGGATCGACGGATCGGTCTGCGTGACGCACTTGCGCGCGAGCACCCGCTGCCCGGGGCTCACCTCCAGCACGCGGTCGATGAGCACGGCCGGCGGCTTGTGCGGGAGTATCCGGATGATGTTGTGGCTGTCGAGCACGAACGGGCGTTCAGTCATGTCTCCTCCGTTGCCTCGCCGCTCGGGCGATCGCGCGCAACCATCGCACACGCGGCATCGCGGGCGTCCCGGCGACGGTCCCGCCGTCTTCGATATCGCCCGTCACGCCGCTCTGCCCGGCGACGCGCGCGCCGGCGCCGACGCTCCTGTGATCCGCGACGCCGACCTGTCCGCCGAGCATAGCCCCATCGCCGACCCGTGTCGACCCGGCGAGGCCGCACTGGGCCGCGAGGAGCGCCCCGCGGCCGACCTCGGCGTTGTGGCCTACCTGCACGAGGTTGTCGATCTTGGCGCCCTCCCGGACGAGCGTGCAGCCGAGCGTGCCGCGGTCCACGCAGGCGCACGCGCCGATGTCGACGAAGTCCTCGATCACGACCTTCCCGACGTGCCGGATCCGGATCGGCACGGGCGACGCCGGCGCGAAGCCGAACCCCTCGTGGCCTATCACCGCGTTCGGGCCGATCCGCACGAAGCGGCCGATGGCGGCGCAGCCGCAGACGACCGCCCCCGGCCCGATCCAGGTGCCCTCCCCCACCTCGGCGCCGGCCTCGATCACGGCGTTGGCGCCGACGCGCACGGTCGGGTGGAGCCTCGCCAGCGGATCGACGGCCGCCGACGGGTGGATCGCACCCGCGCCCTTTTCCTCGGGGTGGAAGAGATCGATGAGCCGCGCGAGGCCGACGAGCGGGTCGGCGTGCGCGATCGCGGACGGGACGCCCCGCTCCAGCGCGAGCGCCGCGAGATCTGGGGTCGCGAGCACCGCGCCGGGGACCGGATCCGCGAGGAGGCCGGCCATGCTCTTGCGGAGCAAGGGCGAGATGGCGTTCGCCGCCCGCGCCTCGAGCGCCGCGAGCCCTTCGATGACGCGCCCGGCCTCGCCTTGGGCGGTCCCGCCGACCGATTCGGCGAGGCGTGCGACGGTGTACGACGGCATGGGCGGGAGAGTAGCGGAAATCGCGCGATGGCGGAAGGCGGACTCCAATGCGATCAAGCAGGGTTCTCGCTCAACCAGCGCCGGAGCGCCTCGCGATTCGACATGTCGAGGCCCGCGGGCAACCCGCCGTCGACCGTCACCCACCGGATACCCCGCCTCGGCGGCGGTACGCTGTCGGCCGTCTCGCCGAGCCGTTCGCGCAGGCTCTCCTCGATCAGCGCCCCCAACGTCGTGTTCCGCGCCGCCGCCAGCCGCTTCGCTTTGCGGGCCAGCACGTCCGGAATATCGATCGTGGTCCTCATGATGAAAGAGTTGCCGACTCTCGGACGCACGTCAAGGGGGCATCCGAAAATCTACGCCGTTCGATGAGATCGCGTTTCCTGAGAGTCGAAGATCACTACTCGCACTCGGTGTGCCAGATCGAACCGTCGGAGAACGCGGCCCAGAGATCGTCGGTCGACGTGCCCGACCTCTCCTTGGGCGGTCCCGCCGATCAGCTCGGCGAGGCGCGCGACGGTGTACGACGGCATGGGCGGGAGAGTAACGGAAATCGGGGGTCCGCGGAATTCGAAATACTCTCGCCCCGCCGGTCGTCAATCACTCCGTGGCCCCCCCCGTAAAACGCATCTTGCCGCTCGCCGTGCTCGCCGCAACGGTTTCGTCGATCGCCCTGGCCGAGCCGACCGCCGTTCGCGACACGGGCATCTGGCCCGAGCTCGACGACCGCGTCGTCATCGATCTCCCGCAATGGGCGAAGGCCGCCTTTGCCGTGTCGCCGGGCCGCGATCGGGATCGGGACGGCATCCCGGACGCGCTCGACGTGCTCCGCGGCGCCAAGAAGACGCTGCTCAACGCCGCGCGCTACGACACCGCCTACTACGCCATCCCCTACCCGAACGGCGACGTGCCGCGCGACGTCGAAGCTTGCTCGGACGTCGTGATCCGGGCGCTGCGCAACGCCGGGATCGACCTGCAGAAGGAGATCGCGGAGGACATCCGGCGGCGCCCCAAGGCCTACCCCAACGTGACGGCGCAGAAGATCAGCATCGACCACAGGCGCGTGCGCAACCAGGTCGTCTGGTTCGCGCGCTTCCTCACGCGGCTCGGCACGGACGCCGACTCCGCGCACCCCGAGGCGTGGCTGCCGGGCGACATCGCGCTCTTCGACACGCTCTCGAAGCCCGGCCCGGATCACATCGGCGTCGTCTCCGACGCCATCGGCCCGTCCGGCCTGCCGCTCGTGATCAACAACTGGACGTTCGGATCGACGACCGCCGAGATGGATCTCCTCGCGTTCGTGCCGGTGACGCACCACTTCCGGATGCCGTGAATCGAGGAAGCGATCGATCGGAAGTCGTTTGCCTGGTGAGCCGAGCCTCGGTCCGCAACACTCGCCAAGAAAATTTCTATCGCTGCCTACTGACCGGGGGGGTCGAGCCCCGCGGCAACGATGCGCCGTCCGCTGACGCGTCTCGGCGCACGGCCTTCGGCCAAGACAAGAGAGGTTCGGCTTTGCCCGAAGGGCGTCCTCCTGAGGAGGATCGTTGCCGCGTGGGCGCGGCTGACAGCGAGGCCGACGTTCATTTGATCTGGCCCAAAATTGGGCCTTGGAGATACCAGTTTGTCAACCGCGCGACGAAGAGCGCCTTCTGGTGCAGACCGCCCTGCCGACTGTCCTGAGCGCTTTTTCGTGGGGCGCGGGCGCGGGGCTCAGCCCTTGTGCTTCTTGTTGTACTCGGCGATGAGCTTGTCGGTGAGGTCGAGGTGCGCCGGCGCCCAGACCACCGCTCCGCCCGAGGCGTCGTAGATCATCGTGTAGCCGCCGGCCTGCCCCATCGCCTTGAGGATCGTCTGCATCTTGACGAGGATGCCCTGCGTCGCCTCGGCCTCCTTCTGGCCCAGATCCTGTTGGAACTCGTAGTACATCTTCTGGAGCTCGGTGACCGCCGCGTAGTACTCCTCGGCCTTCTTCTGCAGCGCGTCCTTGCTCAGGATGTTCTGCTGCTTCTCGATCGTCTCCTTCATCTTCATGATCTCTTTTTCCTTGGAGTCGATCTGCTTCTGCATCTTGTCCTTCTGGCCTTGCAGCTTCTTCATCGCCTTCTTGCCCTCGTTCGTCTCGTTGAGGGCGCGGCGGACGTCGACGAAGGCGATCTTCACGTCTTCGGCCTTCGCCTCCGCGGTGATCGCGGACGCGGCGACGAGCAGCATCAGGGCCCACCCCATCTTGGTCGTTCTCATCTCGATGTACTCCGTTCACCGGGCTTGCATACCGGTGTGGCGTTCGTTCTCACCCGCTTGGACATGTCATTCATCCCGAATATTTACGCCGTTCTCCGGGTGTCCCAACCCAAACGCGCGGCGCCCCGATGTATTCCGAAACCCCGCGTAAGCCCTCATATCAGAAGAAGTTCCCGAAAGTGAATTCAAACATGAAGTTGTCCTCCCCCGGGTAGGTCGTCGTCGGCCAGCCCCACTCGAAGCGCAGCGGGCCCATCGGCGAGAACCAGCGGAAGCCGAACCCGGTCGAGGTGCGCAGGTACAAGGGGTTCCGGTTGCAGGGATCGTTGAACTTGTTGATCCCCCGGCCGCCGCCGGCCTGGCACCACGAGTCCTCGAAGTTGAACGAGTTGCCCGCGTCGAAGAAGACGACGCCCTTGATGCCGACGACCTCGACGATCGGGAACTCGATCTCGGTGTTGAACGTCATCCGCATGTTGCCGCCGATGTTGATGCCGGTCGAGACCGGCTCGGCGTTGGGGTTGAAGCTCGACGGCATCGAGAGCCGCGGCCCGAGCGAGTACGGGTAGAACCCGCGGACGTCCATGATGCCGCCGGAGCGGTACCGCTGGGCGATCGCGAGCCCCTCCTCGTTGTTCGAGTGGATGAAGCCCCAGGTGCCGTTGATCCGGAAGACGAGCTTCCAGAACAGCGGGAAGTACCACCGGCTCGACACGGTGTAGCGGGTGAAGTCGAACGCGGAGCCTATGTACTTCGAGGCCCACTCCACGGTCGCGGAGTTGTAGGAGCCGTCGGTCGGGAACAGGCGGTTGTTGCGCCTGTCGTACGCCAGCGTGAGCCGCACGCTCGAGCTCAACCCTTCCTGGAACAGGTACGCGAGCGGCAGCTCGTTGAAGTCCGAGGAGAGCCGCTGGCCGCCGATGAGGAGCCCGGTGTCGGTGCCGGTGTTGATCTTGTCGTACTCGAGCGCGTACGCGAGGTACAGCTTGAGGTCGCGCAGCACGAGCGAGTGCCCGAACGTGACGTCGCCGCCCGTGGACTCCTTGCTGTAGTCGATCATCGCGGTCACCATGTTGAACACGGTGAAGGCGAAGGTCCACTCGCTGTCGAGGAAGTACGGCTCCCAGAAGCTGAACATGAACACCTGGCGCATGCTCGACATCTGGGCCTGGAGGGAGACGGTCTGGCCCTGCCCGAGGAAGTTCTGCTCGGTGACCTGCGCCTGGGCGATGAAGTTCTCGACCGTGGAGAAGCCCATGCCGACCTGGAACTGGCCGGTGTGCTTCTCGGCCACCTGGACCGTCACGATCACCTTGTCCTTGGCGCTGCCCCGGCCGTGCGTGACCTCGACCGACTCGAAGTATCCGAGCTGGGTGATCCGCGCCTTCGAGATGTCGATGCCGGTCTGGCTGAACTTGTCGCCCTCGTGGATCGGCATCTCGCGCCGGATCACGCGATCGCGCGTCTTCGGGTTGCCGCGGATCTCGATCCGCTCGAAGTACACCATCGGGCCGCGGCTGACCTCGAGGACGAGATCGACGATCTGCGTGTCCTTCTGGCCGAGCGTCTTCAGATCGACGTTCGCGTACGCGTAGCCGTGATCCTGGTAGTGGCGCGTGATCCGGTTCACGTCGTCCATCACGGCGGTGCGGGAGAACCAGTCGCCGCGGCGCGTCCGCACCATCGATCGCACCTTGCGGCGCCCGTCGAGCAGCTCCACCTCGTTGCCCGCCGGATCGCGCTCCACCACCCGGATGCGCCCGACCTTGTACTTCGGGCCCTCGACGACCGGGATCGACACGAAGATGTAGCGCCGGTCCGCGGAGAGCTCGACGCGCGGCGTCCCGACCTGCACGTCGATGTAGCCGTTGTCCCAGTACAGCGCCTGGACCATCGTGACGTCGGCGTCGAAGAGCTCGCGCTTGAACTTGCCCGAGTCGGTGAGGATGGAGAACGGACCGGCCGTCCGCGTCCGCATGTACCTCTGGATCTCGGCGTCCGTCAGCGCGTGGTTGCCGACGATCGTGATCTTCCGGACCTCGACCGCCGAGTGCTCGTCGATCACGAACGTGACGTCGTAGTTGTTCTCGCCCGGGGCCTCGTCGAGCCGGTACGTGACCTCGGCGAGGAAGAAGCCCTTCTCGGAGTACAGGTCCCGGATCTTCTGGACGTTCGCGTGGAGCGTCGGGACGTCGAGCGGCCCGTTGGTCTCGATGTCCACGACCTCCTTGATGTCGTCCTCGTCGATCTCGTCGTTGCCCTCGAACTTGACCTCGGCGACCGCCGCCTTCTCCGCGACGTGGTACGTGACGACGACGCCGCCCGCCTCCGCGGCGACGGTCACGTTGACGTCGCTGAACAGCCCGAGCTGGTGGAGCGACTTGATATCGCGCCCCACGCGCGCGACCTCGAACCGCATGCCCTGCCGCGTCCCGATGTTCGCGCGGATGTCGTCGGCGCCGGACCGCTTGTTGCCGGTGACGTCGACGCGGACGACGATCGCCCCGATCAGCTCCTCGGGCACCCCGAGCGACGGCGCCCCGTCTCCCTCTGCCTCCCCCTCGGCCTCCTCCTCGGCGAAGGCGCTCTCGCCGCCGCCCAGGATCGAAGGCGGCCGGAGCCCGCCGCCCGCTTGGGCGCCCGCCACGCACGGCGCGGCGGCAACCCACGCGAACGCGACGATCCATGTTATCCGACGAAGCATCTCGTGACGATTCTCGACTCTCTCGTCGACCCGGAAACGTATCGCGGGACTCCCGAAAACGTTGCGGTTATGTACGTCGAGATACGATCTCAAGTCAACTCGAGGCGTTCAAGAAGCGCCCGCCGCGCGGGCCAACCCCTCGCGCAGGAAGTCCACGCCCGCCTGGACCCCCACGGCCAGCACCGCGACGGCCGCGATCTGGACGCAGATCGCCCTGAAGACGGGCGCGTCGGCCTCGATCGCCGAGCTCGGCGCGAGCCGGACGGCGACGGCGGCGGCGGCGTCCGCGGCGAGCCCGGCGGCGAAGGCGGGAGCCGCGATCATCACGGCCCCCGCGAACGCCCCGGAGAAGAGCGCGACCATGCCGTCGAACCCGGCGCCGTCCCAGGCGCCGAGCGCGCAGGTCCCGAACGAGGCGTCCAGGGCGAGGATCAGGGCGCGGTGACCGCCCGAAAGGAGGAACGCGCCGACGCCGCCCATGGAGAACAGCGGGCCGAACGGGGAGCCAGACGACGGCCGCCCCCCCGCCGTGTCCGCCGCGACCCCCACGAGCCTCCCGGCGGAGTCGAAGACGGAGAAGACGACGCGCGCGGTCAGCCCGAGCACCGCGCCGGCGGCCGCCTCGCGGAGCGCGAGCGCGGCGAAGACGAGCGGCTCCGCCCCCGCGCGCTGCGGCGCCCCCGTCCAGAGCGCGAACGACAGCGCCGCGGCCAGCGGGAGCGCCACCCAGAAGGGCAGCGGACGGCCCGCGAGGATCGGCACCAGGAGCAGGACCGCGGCGACGCGAAACCAGGTGAGGAACAGGCCCGTCCCCGCCGCGTCGAGCGCCGCGTCCACGCTCACCTCGCCAGCTCGTGGATCAGCGCGAACGTCTGCGCCGCAAACTGCTTCACCTCGCCGGCGATCCACGGGCCGGCCGCGACGGCGCAGGCCAGCACGGCGAGGATCCTGGAAACCTGCGTGATCGCGGGCTCAGACAGGCGTGTCAGGCTCTGGAGCGCGCCGGACAGGATCGACGCGAGCAGCGCGGCGCCGAGGAGCGGCAGCGACACCGCGACCGCGAGCACGAGGCCCTGGCGCGCGACGTCATACAGATCGGCCGGGATCATGGGGCTCACTTCGCCGTGAACAGGAACGGGAACTCGGCGACGGACTCGCCGGAGCTCGCGGGGAAGATCCACTTCCTCGCCGACCTCTCGATGCAGCTCTTGAGGCCGGGGTACGCCGCGCCCGGGCCGCCGACCACGGCGCTCTTCACCATGCCGGAGCCGCCCACCGTGAGCTTCACGAGCACCTTGATGTCGCGATCGTCGGGCGTCTCCCCCTTCTTCATCGACTGCTCGTAGCAGGTCTGCAGGCTGCCCTTGTTCTTTCCCACGGCGCTCGAGAAGTCCTTGTCCGACAGCGCCTTGCCGCCGCCGGAGCCGGTGTCGCCGGCCGACGAACCGCCGCCGACGAGGGTCGGGTCCGCGCCGGTGCCACCCATGCCGAGCTGCTCGAGGAGGCGCCGCTTCTTCTCCTCCGGGGTCTCGCCGGCGCCGGTCTTGTCCGGACCCTTCGACTTGGCGGTCTTCCCGCCCTTCTTGTCCCCGTCGCCCGCCTCGACGTCGGAGGAGCCAAGCGCGATCGGGTCGTTGTCGCGATCCCGGTAGACGATCTTCTCCTTCTCGACCTCGACGACGCGTTCGACGACGCGCTCGACCACCTGGCGCTCGGCCGAGCCGTCGCTGAAGAACATGATGAATACGAGCACCGCGACGGCCACGCCGAAGAAGCCGATCGCCGCGACCTTCACCCATCGATCGCCTCCGGTCGGACGCGGCGGCGTGATCGACTGGATCGACGAGAGGGCGCTCTCCATGCCGCCGAAGAAATCGTCCTCGATGTTCTCCTTCGGCTTCGGGGGGGCCGGGAGCTGCGCGATCCCGCCGCCGACCGGCGCCGGCGCGGGCGCGGGAGCCGGCATGGAGGCCTTCCGTTCCGGTTCCGGTTCGGGTGCGCGATCCGTCGGCACGCCGAGGCTGCGGCCGCGCAGGGGTGACTCGACGGGCGCCTTCGCGGCCGGCCCCTGGTCGGCGAACAGCCCGAGCTTTGGCGCGGGCTTCTCGGCCGCGGCCGCCTCCGCAGGTCCGCCGAGGGAGGCCTCGATGTCGAGCCGCGCGAGCAGGCCGATGAGATCCTTGCACTGGCGCAGGCGGATCCAGTCCGCCATCCCCTCCTTCCACACGAGGGAGTCGTCGTTGACCTTCCGCGCCTTCTGGTGCTTGTGCACGGCGCGCGCGGAGACGGGCCCGACCGGCGTGTTGTCGATGGCGACGAACCAGATCGGGAGCGCGGACTCGTCGACGTCCATCTTCGCGGCGGACTTCTTCACCGCCTGGAAGAGACCGGGGGTTCCCGCCGCCTTCGGCCCGCCGCCGGGCTTCCCGCCCGCGCCCTTGAACGACGCGGCGAACCTGTCCTCGAGCCCGGTGCGCGGCTTCGGGCTCGGGGGCGGCGCCGGGGGGCGGGGCCTGGGCGCGCCGGCCGGCGCAGGGCTCTTCGGCTGGACGCCCGCCTCGCGCACCTCGATGATGTTCTTGCACTTGACGCAGCGGATCTTCAGGACCTTGCCGCGCACCTTCTCGTCCGCGATCGTGTACTTCGACTGGCATTGCTCGCAGACGAATTTCATGCAGCACTCAAGGGGTCACAGCATTTCCACGAGATGCCGTTTGATGCCGTCGCGCGTCTCGTCGTCCTCGCAGTGGTGGAGGGCGCGCTCCCAGGTCTCGATCGCCTTGAACTTGAACCCCGCCTTCTGGTAGAGCAGCGCCAGGTTCTTCAGCGCCGGGAAGTACTCCGGCGCGAGCTCCAGCGTGCTCTCCAGCTCGCGGATCGCCTGGTAGACGAGCGACTTCTTCCCGAGGAGCAGGCCGAGGTTGTAGTGCAGCTTGTAGGCGAGCGGATCGATCATGATGCCGCCGCGGAGGAGCTCGATGGCGCGATCGATGTTCCCGCTCTTGTAGACGTCGACGCTCTGCTGGAGCACCCGCTCCGCCTGCTGCGACAGATCCTCCTTCGGGCCCTCGACCGCGTTCTCCCGCGCCCTGAAATGGCCTTCGACCTTCTCGATGAACTCGCCCAGCTTGAACGGCTTCTCGATGAAGTCGTCGACCCCGTACGAGTCCTTGAGATCCTGCGCGTAGCGCCAACCGCGGTAGATCGCCGAGATCATGATGACCGGGATGTGGCCGTACTTCTTGCTGCCCTTGATCTTCTTGCAGATGTCGAAGCCGTGCACCTCCGGGAGCATGGCGTCCAGGATGATCATGTCCGGGAGCTCGGTCTGGACCTTGTGGATCGCCTCCAGCCCGCGTCCCGCGGTGACGACCGCGTAGCCCTTCTCCACGAGGACGCGTGAGATGAGGAGGCGGATGTCGTCCTCGTCGTCGACCACGAGGATCTTCTTCTTCGTCGACGGCGCCGCGGCGGGCTCGCGCGGCGTCATCGCCTCCGCGACCGCTGCCGGCGGGGGAGCCTGCGCGGCGGGCGGGTCCGCGGGCTGCCCGAAGCTGCTGTCGAACTCGACATCGATCTCCATCCCCAGGGCGGCCTCGCCGTCTCCGTCTTCCGCGGCGATCACGCCGCTCGTCTCGGTGTTCGCGAGCCCCCTCGGCGGCACGCCCTGCACCGCGTCCAGGGGGCCCGACGGCGCGGCAGCGGCACCGACCCGCCTGCCGCGGTAGATGGTCTCGCCCGAGGCCTTCGCGTCGTAGCAGGCCTCGATCACCGCGACGAGCTGCGCGTGGAGCGCGACGTGCGGGAACACCCGCTTCCCGGTCACGAACTCGACCTCGTCGACAACGCGCTGCTCGTCCGGGTTCGCCATGGCGAGGTTGATGCTCTCGCCGCCGACGAACACCGGCAGGATGGCGTGCTGCTGCGCGATCTCGCGCGGGACGAAATCGAGGTTGCTCAACGAGAACTCGACCTCGTCGAGGTTGATCGCCGGCACCCCCATCTGCTCGCTCAGGGCGCGCAGCAGCCGCACCTCGTCGCTCAGGCCGCGCTTGAGCACCCTCGACGCGAGCCGCTCGGTGTCTGACGGGTTGTCCTGCTGCTCGTGCAGCAGGCTGTCGAGATCGGTCGAGCTGACCACCTTGCGTTTGAGCAGGATCTTGCCGAGCTGAGTCTTGTTGCCGCCGTCGTTCATTGTCCGACAATCATCCGCGGGGCTTGGGCCCGTCACGGCCATCCCGAATAGTAAACGAGACAAAATATCATCTGGACCCCCTGGTCAGCAATACTTTGTCTGACCTGTGGCGCGGTGATTTTTCAAACTCACTGGATGACCGCGGCAGGGCGTGCAGACGGCGCGGAGGGGCTAACGCGACCGCGCCTCGGAGTTCAGGAGGAGAGCCAGCGCATCGACGTACGCCGCGAATCGCCGCCTCCTGGCCGCCGACTGGAAGTCGAACTGGACGCCCATCCCCGGCTCCCCGCCGTCGCACCGGCTCCACGCGACCCGGCCGGACAGGCGCTCCGGCGGATCGTCCGGGCGCACGAACAGGTCCAGATCGATGAACGCGCCCTGCGCCAGCGGCGCGGGGGTGCACACGAACACGCCGCCGTGGCTGATGTCCCGCACCAACGCCTCGAGGCGGGCGTCGCCGAAAAGGACGTCCGCCCGCAGCTGCGTCGGGATGCGGCGGCCCGGCTTGCGCAGATCGGAGAGATACCCTCGGCAGAAGTCGAGCAGGAACTCGACGCGGCTCCGCTGCTCGGTACCGAAGGCCACGCCGACCCCCGGCAGCATCACGGAGCGCCACGGCACCGGCGTGCGCCGCCACGCGACGTACCCGCCGAGGCTCAGCCCGCCGGGGATCTCGGGAAACTGAAAGCAGAGCGAGACGCGCTGGTCGATCTCGAGGAGCTCCGCGGTGGGGACGAACGCGCCGCCGCCCGGCAGGTCGCCGAGGTAGCGCTCAAGGAACTCCTCGCGGCGCGCATGGTAGACGGTGAGTGAGCGGCTTTCCCGATCCACAGAGAGGATGTATCCGCGGTCCTACATGCCCGTCAAGATGAGAAAACCGTCGGAGACGCGCTCGAGCTCGAGCCGGTTGTCCGCCGTGCGGTTCGACCACTTCGTCTTTTCCCCGACCTGATACTGGAAAGCCATGTTGAACGTGTATTCGACGTAGACGACGCCGACCATCTCGTAAACGTCGCGATACTTGATCTCGTACCGCATCGTCTGGACGTCCTTGAACTTCTCCGTGAGCACCTGCTCCAGCCCCGCGCGATCAACGTCGTCGTCGGCCGAGGGCGTCCCGCTGTTGTCGAAGTAGCGCTGGGAGGCGAGCGACAGGAGGAGCCCCACGTTGCGATCCTCGACGGCGTGCCGGTAGCGCTCGCAGAACGCGATGATGGCCCGGTTCTCGTCGTTGTCGGGAATCTCGGTGTTCGGGATGACCTTGTCGTGGCAGCCAGCCGCGAAAGCGGCCCAGCACACGAACCAGACGATGAGCTTCTTCTCCAAGGGGGCACCTCTCACTGCACGATCCGCGGCGGATCCGCCCGCCCTGCGCGCAGAACGGCTCGAACGGCGCATATTATTCCCCGCCTCTGAGCGCCTTCAAGAAAAAATCTCCCGCGCCGTCACTTGGCGGTCGCGCGCACGAACACCGTCTCCGAGCTCGCGACGTCCGCATCGCGCCGCGCGATGAACACGATCTCGTTCGCGCCCTCGGCGAGCGGCAGGTCCAGAGAGAAATCGAGCCGCGCCTCGGGGCGGCCGCCGCGCGCCGGGACATAGGCCGCCTTCTTGTCGCCGTTCTTGCCGCTGATGAAGACGATGAGATCGCGCACGCCCTCCGCGCACTGCGCCGATCCCTCGAACCTCGCGCTCAATCCCCGCACCGTGCGGACGCTCCCTCCCTTGATCTCTATCACGGGGGGACGCACGACGGCGCGCTCGAAGGCCGCCGCCCCGTCGCCACCCGGCCGCGTGTCGGACTCCGCGATCCACGCGTGCTGATCCTTCGCGAGGACGACGCGGAAGTAGCTCCCGAACCGCGCGTCGACCGGGAACGTCGCGCCGGGCTGCGCCTGCCCCACGCGCCCGCCGTCGGCGGAGGCGACCTGGAGGAGCGCCGCCGGCTGCGGGCCCTTGACCGTGATCGTGCCGGCCGCCTTCGAGGGGCTCGGGCTCGCCGCGGCGACGGGGATGACGATCGTGCGCTCGAGGACGGAGCGCGTCCTCTGGAACCGGCCGGAGATCCACTCCTCGACGACGAGCCGGAGCTCCGCGCGCCCCGGGGGATAGTCGGACCCGATCCGCAGGCGCATCTCCCCCGAGGTCGTCTTGCCTGGGGCGAGCCTTCCAACGGGCACGTGCCCCTTGACGACGTCCACGCCGGGTCCACCCGACAGCTGCGCGTCGGCCTCGAAAGTCGACGCGTCGCCGGAGTTCGTGAGCCAGAACCTTATGGCGAGCTCCTCGCCCGGCTCGGCGAACCCGTTGCCGTTGCCGAGGTCCTCGACGTGCCAAGCGTAGTCGAGGCGCGCGCGCGGCGTGGCGGGGAGGGCCGCGTCGAAGGCAGCCTCGGAGGGCAGCGGGCCGGCCGCGGCCTCGAAGCGCACCGTGACCGGATCGATCCGCCCGGAGAGGACCGGCGGGAGCTCGACGACGGCGTCCCGCTTGCGCGTCGCGCCGGGGGCGACCTTGCCGAAAACGATCTCCACGTCATCGAAAATCGGGTCGTCGCTCGCCGTCACCGCGCGCAGCCGGTAGATGGGCGCGGCGCCGTCGTTCTTGACCGAGGCGGAGATCCGGATCTTCCCTCCCGGGACGATCTTCCCGACGAGCCGCGCGCTCGAGACGACGTCGTTCGACTTCGCGGCCGGGCTCGCGTCCGAGGGCGGCGCCGACCAGTCGATCCCGTTCTTGCGCAGCGCCTGCTCGACCGCGGCGACCTCCGCGGCCTCGTCCTCTCCGAGCAGCCGGCGCGCGCTCATGATGAGCTCCCCCGTGGTGGGGCCGCTCGTGGCCAGGATGATGCGCCGCGCGATCTCCGTCTCGCGGCGGGCCTTGTAGGGCAACCGGTCCGGATCCGCGTCGTAGCAGCGATCGAACACGGCGAGATCCGCGCGTCGCTCCGCGGGCGGGATGAGGAGCGGCGCCGTGACCAACCCGGGCCGATCGCTGCGATCGAGATCCGTCGGCCGCGCGAGGTGCGCGTCGAGATCCCGCTCGGAGATCGACGGCCCCTTCATGTCGAGGTTCATCTCCTCGCGATCGATGGTGACCGGGGCGTATCGGACGTCTGGCGCCACGCCGACGCCCTGGATGGAGATGTCGCCCGGCGTGAGGTACTGCGCGACGGTGATCCGCAGCGCGCCCTCGCCCGGGAGCGGCGCGATGGTCTGCACCGAGCCCTTGCCGAAGGTGGTCTCGCCTATCAACAGCGCGCGCCCGTGGTTGCGGAGCGCGCCGGCGATCACCTCCGCGGCGGACGCGGCGAACGAGTTGACGAGGATGACGAGCGGGTACGGCGGCTCGGTGCCCTTGGCGGTCGCGTCGCGCACCTCGCGATCGTCGTAGTGCCGGCCCGCCGTCGTCACGATCGTGCCGCTCGTGAGGAAGAGATCGGCGATCTCCCCCGCCGCGTCGAGGCTGCCACCCGGGTTGTCGCGGACGTCGAGCACGAGCCCCTTCATCATTCCGCCGTCGCGCAGCGCCTGGACGGCGGCGGCCACCTCCGCGGCGCTGTCCTGCTGGAACTCGGTCAAGGAGACGTACCCGACGCCGCCTTCGAGCATCTTCCACTTCACGCTCTCTATCGCGATGGTGCCGCGCGCCACCTCCATGGACACGAGCTGGCCGTCGGGCCGCTTCACCTGGATCTTGACCTTCGTGCCGTGCGCGCCGCGCAGCCTGTCTGCGGCCTCGTCCGTCGTGATGTTGACCGTCGAGTCGCCCCCGATGCGGACGATCTTGTCGCCGGCGCGGAGCCCCGCCTTCTTCGCGGGCGTGTCGTCGAACACCTCGACCACCGTGAGATCGCCGTCGCACGGGGGCCGCCTGTCGGTCGTGATGCGGATGCCGATCCCCTCGAACTCGCCCTCGAGACGCATCCGGAGCTCCTGCCACTCCTTCGGCATCATCGCGCCGGAGTGCGGATCGAGCACCGAGAGCATCCCGTTCACTGCCGCGTACTCGATCTCGCGGAGGTCGCGCCGCTCGTCCCTCGGCAGCTTCTCGGCGAGGAAACCGAACGCCCCGTGCATGGCGCGCGACAAACCCCAAGGGGCGGCTATCGACGCGAGGTCGATCTCGTGCCTCGCGGCGAGCACGGAGACGACCGCCTTCTTGCCGCCGCCGTCGTAATCGACCTTCACCTCCGCGACCGAGCGCTCGAGCGCGTCGAGGGCGCCGCGGAGCATGGTCACGGGCTCGGCGCGATCCGGATCGTAATACTGCTCCATAATTGAAAGAACGACGCGATCGAACACCACGCCGCGCGCGAGATCGTGCGCGGCGTCGCCGCCATCGGCCGGCGGTTCGGCGCCTCCGACGGGCGCCGCGGCCAACGCGATTGCGGCGAGCGCGCAGATGCGAAGCGGGCTCATCTTCATCCCGTAACAGCTCCCTCTCGTGGCGGCCGCCGGGGGGCCCGGCCGGCGGAGGTCGAGCATGGGCCGAAGGCGGCTTGACGTCAACTCACGGACGCGGCTAGCCTTCTCAAGGCCCGCGAGGATGGCGGAACTGGTAGACGCGCTGGATTTAGGTTCCAGTACCTTTCGGTGTGGGGGTTCGAGTCCCCCTCCTCGCACGAAGCACGAGATGCGGAACAGGCTCCTTCCCACACGACAAGATCCCCTTCACTTGCCATCCGTCGGTTCTTTCAATAGATTGGGGCCAAAAGAGGAATGATATTTCGAAAAGGGGAGGTGTGGCATGAAGTTCAGACTCGTGGTCCTGGCCGTCGTCGCGGCGCTCTCGGCCGTCGCCTTCGCGTGCGGCGGTCCAGAAAAGAGCCGTACGGAACGCGCGATAGAGAGCATGCCCGACGACGTGGATCCGGTGTCGGCCGCGGTCGGCGACGTGAACCCCGTCCCGGTGGAGGACGAGACCGCCGAGAAGCCCTCCGAGGCGCCCGTCGCGCCGGAGCCCGAGAGCGCGGGCGACGTCATCGAGGGGACCCAGGGCGCCTTCATCGCCACGATCAAGGTGCTCGGCAAGGAGGAGCCGGGGACCTACCGCGTGCTCACGGCGACCTCGGATCCGGTGGTCGTGAAGGAGGAGCTCAAGACCGGTGAGGAGGTTCGGCTCGATCCCGGCACGTACGATTTCGAGTTCACGACCCCGGCCGTGGTCGGCGGCAAGAAGTTCACGCTGACCGGCGTCGAGATCCCGATGGGCCGCCTCGTCAAGCGCGAGGTGAAGGTCCAGGCCGGGCGCCTGACGCTCGTCACGGGCGGCAAGTGCGTCAAGTCGGCGATCCGCATCAAGGAGAAGGGCAGCGAGAACTGGCTGCCGGGCAAGTTCTTCACCTGCCAGGAGCTCGTCCTCCCGGCGGGCTACTACGACGCCGAGCGCGGCTCCACCCCGATCAGCGGCATCCAGGTCTACGACGGCGGCATCCAGCAGGTCCTCATCCGCCCCAAATGAGGTGACCCCTCGCTCAGCCGGCGAGCTCGACGTTCTGCCGCGGGATCCTCGCGACGTCGCCGCCGTCGAGCAGGATCTCGAAGACGAGCACCGATGAGCCGGTCTCGATCCGCTCCGGCGCCGGCGGGAGCGCGGTGATGGCGCCGGTCGCGCCGAAAAGTCGGCCGCGCACGATCCGGGCGCGCGATCCGATCGAGGCCTCGGCGGCCGTCCCTTCGGCTTCGAGCGCGGCCCCTTCGACAGGCGGCCCGACGAGCTCCGGGCGGATCACCCCCGCTCGGACCTGCGTCGCGCCGCGCACGGACACCCGCTCCCCGGCGAGCAGCGGCAGGAGCCCCATCGCTTGCGCCGACATCGCGCGATCGCCGAGCCCCTCCGAGAGCACGATCGCGAGCCCGATCTCCTCGTCCCCGGTCGCCGCGAGGTTGAGCTCCCCGCCCGCCATCGCGACCAGATCCACGCCGCGCGCGCTGCCGCCTATCAGCGCGGCGACGCCCAGCTCCCGGGCGCGGCACATCGCCTCGAGCGAGATCCGCCCGAACGCCGCGACCACCGCGCCGCGGTGCCCCTCCCCGAGATCGCCCGCGGCCAGGGGGCCGTCGCCCGTCCCCGCGATCGCGAGCACGCCCATCGCCTCTCCGCCCAGCCCGAGCGCGCCCTGGAGCAGCGCGACCTCGGCCTCGATCTCGACCCCCTCTCCCCGGCTCGCCGCGACGACCTCCCCGCCGACGTACGCGGTGAGCTCGATCGCCGTCGGATCCGTGCGCACCACGACCTGTCCGGTGACGGGCGAGACGATCTCGACGGTGCCGGCCACGGGCGAGGCGACGCGCGTGGTCCACATGCCGAACAGCGCGCGGTGAGAGGCGATCACCGCTCCGGCGGCGATCCTGTCGCCGACGCCGACGGCGAGCGCCTCGCGGATCCGTCCGGGCGGCAGGCCGAGCCGCGCCGCGACGTTGATCGCGTGCACGTCGCCGGGCCGCTCGATCGCCGCGACGACGTCGTCCGCGCGGACCGTGTCGCCGACGCGCACGAAGATCTCCCCGGCGCCTGGCACGGATCGCCGCCTGCGCACCTTGACCCGGTGCGACACCGCGAAGCCGAACGGCGCTCGGGGCGGCACCCCGCTCACCCCCCTCCCTCGAACGCGCCGAGCGCGCCGAGCCACCTGCGCTGCGCCGCGATCCGCTCGTGGTCGTCGCGCGCAAAAACGAACGGACGGCCGCGGCAGTCCAGGATCAGGCCGACCTCCCCTCCCCGCACGCGCCCCCTCCACGACTTGGACGCACCTGCGCCGACGTCGAGGCCGCGCCGCGGCGAGACCACGAGCTCCGCCTCCTCGCCGGCCGCGAGCGGAACCGCGACGATCTCCCCGCCCGAGAGCGCGCCGCGCTCGCTCGTTCCATCGGCCCGCTCGAGCGAGAACTCGAGGCACGGCTTGCCGGGCCGAACCGCTCCAGCGGGCGCGACACAGGTCCCGAGCACGACGATGCAGTCGTTCTCCAGCACCTCCCGGGCGGCTCGCGGATCGAGCTGCGAGAGGACACCGAGGTGGGGCAGCATGAAGATGGAGTCCTTGGCGATCCGGGTCACCCCCGCGGGCCCGAAGGAGTCGACGAGCATCGCCGCGGTCTGGGCCGCGCGCGGCGCGTGCGCGAGGACGCCGCCCGATCCGACGAGCAGATCGATCGCCATCGTACGAAGCCCGCCTTCCTCGGCCCTCCCGCTCGAGAGGTTCTCGTCGAAGCTCCGATCCACCCGCTTCCCCGCCAGCCCCGTGGCGAACTCGGCGTGCTGCGCGAACGACAACCGGAGCGCCTCGCGGGCGAGCGCCTGCTCGAGCATCAGGTCTTCGACATCCGCGGGGATGGTCGTAGGGCGGATCGTCTTGTTCATCACCGCGTCGCGCAGGTCCTCGCCGGACATGCGGTACGGCAGCCAGCGCCGCACGTTCTCGACACCCGCCTCGGCGAGCACGAACGCCGCGGAGTAGCTGACGCCCAGGTTCGCGCTCACCGTGCGGTTGAACGCCCCGGAGACGACCGAGAACACGTCGGTCGTAGCTCCGCCGATGTCCACCGCGAGCACGTCGAGCTTCTCCCGCTCGGAAGCGAGCCGCAGGATCGCGCCCACCGCGGATGGGGTCGGCATCACGGGCGCGTCGGTCCAGGCGAGCAGCTTCGAGAAGCCCGGGGCCTGCTGCATGACGTGATCGAGGAACAGATCGTGGATCCGCTCGCGCGCCGGCTCGAGCCGCTCCTGTTCGATGGACGGCCGCACGTTCGCCACCGCATAGAGCTCGGCCTTGCCCTTTAGTACGCGCGCCACCTCTGCCGCGACGCGCGCGTTCCCGGCGAACACGACGGGGAGCGTGAACTGCCCGCCGAAACGCGGCTTCGGATCGGCGGCCGCGATCAGCTGCGCCATCTCGACCACGCCGATCTCGGCGCCGCCGTCGGTCCCGCCCGCGAGCAGCACGATGTCCGGACGCAGCCGCTTCAGCCGCGCGATGCGCTCGTACGGCGTGCGGTCGTCGTCGCACGCCACGACGTCGGCGACGATCGCCCCGGCGCCGAGCGCGGCCCGCTGCGCGGATCTGGCGCTGAGCTTCGCGACCACGCCCGCGACCACCATCTGCAGCCCGCCGCCGGCGGACGAGGTGGAGAGGTAGAGATCGACGCCGTCCCCCCCGGACGCGGGGCGCACGATCGCCCCCGCGTCGTCGACGATGCGCCGCCCGGCCCGGGCGGAGAGATCCCTAAGCGCCGCGACGACGCCGACCGTCACGTCCTCGACGGGCGCCTCCACGGTGGTCGGCGCCTCGCCCCGGAACGTCTGCCGGAACACGCCGCCCTTCCGCTCGACGAGGATCGCCTTGGTCGTGGTGGAGCCGCAGTCGGTGATCGCGATGACCGAGGGGGGGCCGATGCTCATCGCCGGCCCTCGAGCGCCGCCGCCGCCGCCAGCTCCTCGATGCGGTCCGCGAGGCGCCCTGCGGTCCTGCGGTCCTCGAACGCGGCCGCGATCTCCTCGAGGTCGTCCCCGAAGCCGAGCATTTTCACGAGCGGCGCGACCGCCGCCATCGCCTGGCTCCCGAGGAACGCGACCGGCACGGCCGTCTCCAGGATCACGATGGCGGGGATCTCGAGGCGCCGCTCGACCGCGGCCCGCGCGATCCGCTCGAGCGCGGGCGGGAACGGCGGCTCCCCGGCGCGCCGCATGGAGAAGGCGTGCTTCAGCGTCTCGACGAACGTCGACATCGACGGCGATCGTCGGGCATCCTCGGTGTTCGGGTCAACTTCTCGGCGGAGCCGCACCCTGGCGTTCAGGTATGGGAACAGCACGAGAAACATAGTAGACAACACAGATGAAGAAAGTGGGCTCAACCATGATGAACAAGACGATCTGGTTCGTTGGCGCGGCGCTGCTCTCCGTTTCCTGCGGAGGGGATCTCGATTGCCGCCACAAGGGCGCCGAGTGCGCAGAGGGGTTCTCGTGCGAGCCCGAGAGCGACGGCGCCTGGCGGTGCGCGAAGCAGGCGGCGCAGCCGGCCGCCGAGGGCGCCCCCAAGGATGCCCGACCCGTCACCGATCCTGATCCTGTTTCGGCTCCCGCTCCCGCTCCGGCGGAGACTCCCTGCCCCGACCACCCCATGTGCGCCGGGATCTCGGCCCAGTGCGCCTGCGGTCCGGACGGGGTTCTGCTCACGAGGACCCTGGATCGCGACGGGGACGGCAAGCCGGACGAGAAGGCGGTCTACACGAACGATCGCGAGGGTCGCCCGACGCAGGTGATCGTCGACGAGGGCATGGACGGTTCGGCCGACTCCCAGCACTCTTACGAGTACAACGCCCACGGGGATCCCGTGGCGTGGCGGATCGACCGGTTGTCGAAGGCGAGCGCGGAGGCGCGGAACCAGACAATCGTTTACGTGTACGACGATCAGGGAAACCTGGTGCGGGAGGAGACCGATCTCGACATAGACGAAAAGATTGACTCGACCTGCACGTACTCGCCGCCCTGCCCGCCGCCGATACCCAACTCGCGCTGCAAGCCGATCTGCAAGTGAACCGGACAGGGGGGAGCTCTCGGCGGGCAGTCGCGATCGCGGGCGAGGCGAGCATCGCCCCTATTCGGCCGGAGGGGCCTCCTCGATCTTCCGATCGACCGCGTCGAACAGCGCGACGAGGGCCGTCTCGTACTCCCTGCGGAGATTTTCTTCCTCGGCGAGCATCCCGTCTTCGGTTCGCTTGTAGGCGCCGACGGCCTGATCGAGCGAGGCGCGAGACGTCATGAGATCCGCGACGCGCTGCTCGCACGCCTTCTTCTCGTCCTTCTCCAGCGACGTATCCTTGCAGCGCGCACTCTCTGCCTCGATCTCCGCGTCGAGCGTCTCGGCGACGTCCTCCGCCTCGGCGCGCATCCGCGCGACCAGGACACGCTGCTGGGCGTACGCGACGAACACGCGGTGGCTCAAGCGGCTGATCGCGTCGATCTGCTCGGCGAGCTTGTCGGCGTCCTTCTTCCCCACGGCCTTGCCCTGCCGCTCCACCCAGAGCTGCGCCTCGTTCGCGCCCTCGAGCCGCTTCTCGAGACCCTTCGACACGCCGTCCTTGAGCGAGAACGCGATCGAGCCGCCGACGTCGACCTCGACCCCGCTCACCTCCTTGGCGACCGCGGCGTTCACCGAGCTCGTGACGCGGCGGCCGATGTCGTCGCGCTCCTCGTCGAAGAACCGGCGGACCGCCCGATCCTCTGCGACCCCGTCGGCGTAGGCGCGGCTGCGCCCCGCCGCGTCGGCGCGCTCGTACGCCCCGCGGACGACGGTCCAGTCCGACGACGAGATCTGCCCGGTGAACCCCGAGAAGGCGGCCATTCCGTCCCGCGCCTCGACCGCGATCGCGTCGAGATCCTCGTCCGCCGACGAGAACCGCGTCGGGTAGGCCGCCGCGTAGCCGGGCTCTCCCGACGAGGACGCGATCTGGACCTCGGGCTTGGGCGCGCCGCAGGCGCAGGCGAGAACGGCTATCACCGCGAGAACGACCAACAGGGTTCTTCTTGTGGTTTTCATGGCGGCGATCGAAGCGCAACGGTGCGCCCGCGTCAAGTGCGTCGATCAAATCGGCAACGACAGCCGGAACCGCATGCCGCCGCCCTCGCGCGGCTCGGCCGAGACGGTGCCGCCGTGCGCGACGGCGATGCGCCGCACGAGCGTGAGCCCGAGCCCGCTGCCGACCGCAACAAGTCCCGACGCCGGGCCGCGGAGCCGGAGGCGGCGTAGCTCTTCTCCGACCGACATCGACATCCCGTGACGAGGGGCGGTCTTCGGATCGCCCCTTCTTTTTGTCACCCCTCCCGTCGAGCGGCTGCGCGGAGCCGATCGATCGGCAAGCCGAAGCCTTCGGTTTGCTGAGCGAAGCCACTGCTGTTGTCTCGTGAGACAAACCCAAAAGCTTCGCCGAGCCTTCGAAAGGCAAGCCGGAGCCTTTCGAAGGCTTCCCGGGCATTTTGTTTGGCAAGCCGAAGCCGATCGGTTGGCTGGGCGCTATAAAAAAAGTGACGCACGCAAACCACAGTGTGGTGTCTTTGATACACCCGGAAGGAGACCGGAGCGCCGCCGACGGCACCGGGGAGCCGGGCGGGGGCTTCGGGGAGGAGTGGAAAGGAGAAGGCCGAGAAGGGGTGTCGAGTAGCCCCGGCCGGTTTCCCGACCGGGGCCCTCACCAGATCCGGACAAGGAGATTTCCACCATCCGGCTCTTCTGTCGATGCGTCTCATGGAGCGGCCCACAGATTTCTGTAGACCTTGACCTTGGGCAGCGGCATCTCGCGGAGCATCCGGTTGAAGCGTTCCCAGGTCATCCGCGACCGCTGGCTGCGGCGGCGTAGCCAATGAATCCAGGCGCGCTCCACCTTGTACAGAATCAGCGACAGCGACTTCGCGTTGCCGTTGACCCCGAAGTAGTTGAAGTGCCCCTGGATGCGGCGCGTGAGCGCTGCATGCTGCTCGGGGATCGACAGGTGGCGGTTGTCTCTGCACCAGGATTGCAGCGCGGTGATCGCCTTGTGCAGGCTCTTCTTCCGCGTCTTCCACGCCGGGTGCCACACTCCTTTGCGGCTTCGCTTCCAATAGTGCGTGAAGCCGAGGAAGTCGAAGGTGCGCGGCCCTTTGCCACCCTGCTGGTCGTCCGGCGGTCGCCGGAAATCCAGCAGGCGCGTCTTGTCCGCCGCGAGCCGAAGCCCGTAGCGGGCCAGACGTTTGCCCAGCACCTCCATCACCCGCTCGGCGTCGTCCCTGCGCTCGAATCCGAAGACCAGGTCGTCGGCGTACCTCACGAGGCACGACCGCCCCCGCATCCGCGGCTTCACCTCGCGCTCGTACCAGACGTCGACCGCGTGGTGCAGGTAGATGTTGCCAAGCAGCGGCGACAGGATCGACCCCTGCGCCGTCCCCTCCTCGGGCGTGTGAAACTCCGCCCCGTCCAGAACTCCCACGTGCAAGCACTTGCCGACGAGCCGCATCAGCGACTTGTCGTCGATCCGCTCCTGGAGCACTTCTCGCAGCTTGGGGCGATCCACGCTGTCGAAGAAGGACTCGATGTCTGCTTCCAGGATGAAGTTCCCCTCGCCTCGCCCTATCGACCTGTTCAGCGCCGCGATCGCGTCGTGTGCGCTCCGGCCGGGACGAAAGCCGTACGAGCAATCCAGGAAGTCCTGCTCGTAGATCGCTTCCAGTAGCTCGCGCAGCGCTCCCTGCACGATCTTGTCCTCGGTCGTCGACACCCCGATGGGCCGGGTCTTGCCGTTCGCTTTCGGAATGTGGACGCGACGGATCGGCTGATGGCGATACTTCATCGCCCTCATCCGTCCGTGCAGATCCGCGAGCCTGCGCTCGAGGTCCTGTCCGTATTCCTCCACGGTCACCCCGTCCACGCCTACCGCCGCGTCCTTGCGGATGCGGTGAAACGCGCGCCGCAGCGCCTCCTCGTCGATGTGGTGGCTCAGCGAGAGCATCTTGCCGTGCGGATCCCGGTGCGCTCTCTCCATTACCCTTGCCAGTCCCGTTGACATGTTCTCCGAAGTCTTCGCCTCGTCCATGTCTCCCTCTCAAGGCTCGTACCGACGCGGGCCGCCTTCGCTCCTCCGGGTCCTTGTGCCTCTCGTTCCCCGGACTCTTCGCTACTTCGCAGCCCTCCGACTTCCCCACTCCCGTCGTCCTCGGCTTCTTTCCTTTCGCCTCGGTCTACCTCGACGGCGCCCGCTTCTTCTTCGCGGGGAATCGCCTGCAAGCGCTGACGCGCTCCCCTCGGAGGCTTGCACCACGGCCCTCCGCTTCGCCGGTTCCTTCCATCGAGGAGATGTGGGGATCTCCCGAGTTACCGGGTCGTCCTTCGCTCGCGCGCCGTGGTCGAACACCCCGCCGGATGCGCCGTGCCCTCGCCCACTGACGGACGCCGCGCTGCTGCCTTCAGGTGTTCTGGAACCCTGGGCATCCGGAACTATGATATTTCGTGGCCGCATTCCCACGGCTCGCGCGCCCGCGCACCTACGCTTCGCCGACCTCGTTGCCGCTGTCGTCGCAAGGCTCGCTTCCGGCCCGCCGGGCTCGGCTTTGACCGGACGGGTTTCGCACCCGCTGGACGACTCATCCGAATTTCAGGAAGTTATCGCCTCCTTCCATCCCAACGGACCGACAGTGCTCGGTCGCACCAAGACCC
>JALNZK010000035.1 GCA_023229365.1 Pseudomonadota bacterium
CACCAGCTTCACCGCCTCCGCCTTCTGCTCGTCGTTGAACGTGCGCCGCTTCCTCTTCGACATGTGGAACCTCCCGAGGGAAGTCTATCCCCTCAAGTCAGGTGTCCACAAAATCGGGGGAACTCCAACCCGCGCACAACGCGAGGACGATGAAGAGCGCTGAAGCCGTGTGCCGATTCACCCTGCCGTTCATCGTCGCCTCCGTTACTCCGATTATACAGCCCGGCGGAGAGCCGCGCTGCCTCTCTCTGGGTTTGTAAAAAGGTCGTAATTCCCTCTTCCAGAGCCGGTCGGCGCGAGATCCTGCATGCAGCGCATCCGTCGGGATCGCGAGACAGCAAAACAAACGGGAAAGGCGACCATGAAGAAGCATAAGCGCGACGAGGGGAACGAGAGCTCCGTCCAGGTGGCGCTCGACGAGCTCATGGGGATCGAGGAGGGCCGCCAGGCGGAGGAGCGCGCGGAGGCGCGGAGGAGGGCCGAGGAACAGGCGCGACGGAGGACCGAGGAGGAAGCGCGGCGCGCGGCGGAGTCGAAGGCTCGACGGATCGAAGAGCAGGCGCGGCGGCTTGCGGAAGAGCGGGGGCGTGAGGAGGAGGTGCTCGCGCGAAGGCGCGAGGCGGAGGAGCGGGAGCTCAGGATCCGCGCGGAGGCGGAGGCGAAGGTCCGAGCGGAGGAGCTGCGGCGGGCGCACGATTTCGATCTCCAGATGAGGCAAGTCGAGAACGGGCGGCGCCGGATCCCGCCATGGCTCGCTCCTTCGATCGCGGTGCTCTCGCTGGGGACCGTGGGGCTCTTCACCGCGCTCTACTTCGCGGCGCAGGCCGGCGCGGAGCAGCGCCTCGCCGAGGCCGAGCGGGCCAAGACGATCCTCAGAGTCGAGCTCGAGCGCGAAATCGGCGCGGCCCGGGCCGAACGGCTCAGCGCCGTGACTCAGCTCGCCGACGCGACCCGCCGTTTCGAGGACGTGCAGAGGCGCATGAGCGAACAGTGCACCGGGATCCCGATCATGAGCCGTCCGACGAAGCCGCGCACGGCCGCGTTGCCCCGTCCGGCCGTCGCCGAAAGCGCGCACGGGGACGGCCTGGAGGGCCTGACGGAAATGGCGCCGTACGTCCCCGACGATTCGGCGGACACGATCAAGTTGGGGAAGGATTCGAAGAAGGGGAAGGGCAAGAACGGCCGGTAATCCCTACTTCCCGAGGCAGAACGAGGAGAACACCGCGTCGAGCGCGTCAGCGTCCGCGTTGCGACCGGCAAGCGACGCGAGCGCCTCCCGCGCGAACCGAAGATCCGCGGCGGCAAGCTCCGGTAGATCGCCGTGTTCGAGCCGCGCCGCAGCCTCTCGGACGCTTTTCTCGGCCGAAGAAACCGCCTCGTGCTGTCGCGCCGTCGTGAGCACGACCTCATCCGGGATTTCCTCGTCCGCGAGCGCGTCGCCGATCGCCCGTGCGAGCTCGTCGCAACCCGCGCCGGTGAGCGCGCTGACGCCGATGCGGCGGGCCGATTCCAGCGCCGCGGAAAACCTGTCGGCGCGCCAGCCAGGAAGGTCGCACTTGTTGATCGCCGCGATCACCGGGCGGGGGAGGCCGCCGGCGCCCCTGAAGAGCGCATCGAGAGCGTCGGGATCGTCGGCGTCGGTCGCGCCATCGACGACGGCCACCACCAGATCCGCGGCGCCCGCCGCGGCGAGCGCTCGAGAGATTCCCAGCTCCTCGAGGCGGCCGGGCTCCTGCCGAAGCCCCGCCGTGTCCGCCAGGCGAAAGGGAACCCCGTTGAGCGCGATCTCGACCTCGAGGACGTCGCGCGTCGTACCGGGCTCCGGATCGACGATCGCCCGATCCGAGCCCGCGAGGCGGTTCAGGAGGCTCGACTTGCCGGCGTTCGGCGGACCCACGAGCGTCACCGCCGCGCCGTTCGAGACGCGGGCGCCCGCGCCGAAAGTGCCGGACAATCGTTCGAGGCTCGCCGCGATCGCAGCGAGCTCGCCGGCGATCGACGACGCAACGAGCGAGGGGAGATCCTCGTCCGGAAAGTCGAGCGCAGCCTCGAGCGAGGCCGCGATCCGGGTGAGAGCCTCGTAGTCGCCCTCGAGCCGCGCGGCGATCCCGCCGCCGAGCTGCCGCAGCGCGACGCGCGCCGCCCGCTCCGAGCGCGCCGACACGAGCCCCATCACGGCCTCGGCCTGAGTGAGATCCATCCTGCCGTTGCGGAACGCGCGGGCGGTGAACTCGCCGGGCTCTGCCGCGCGGGCGCCGGCCGCGATCGCCGCGTCCAGGAGCGCGCGCAGCACGACCGGGCCGCCGTGGCCGTGGATCTCCGCCGCGTCCTCACCGGTCGCCGTGCCGGGACCGGGCGCGAAGAAGCACAGCACGTCGTCGAGGCGGCGGCCGGTGCGCGGATGCATCGGGTGGCCCCTGGAGACGCGCCTCGGGTGCTCGATCGCGCGCGCGTTGGGCACGACCGCGGCGAGCACGGCGGCGGCGGCGGGGCCGGAGATCCTGACGATCCCGAGAGCGGCGGGCACGGGGCCGGTGGCGATCGCGGCGATCGTGTCGCCGAGCACCTCAACTCCCCCCTTCGGAGCGGATGTGGCGCTCGAGCTCGTCGCGGTGGGTCTCGACGTACGACCGCACGGCATCGTCCGTGAGGCCGAGATCCGTGAGCGTCTTTCTGTAGACGAAGCGGAAGCCGGGGTCGTCGGTCGTGCCGCGCAGCTCGAAGGATACCCTGAGCACGGCCGCGCCGAAGAGCGGATCCCGGCTCGGGCGTTCGCTCATTGGCTGGCCGTGGGGATGAGGCGGACGAACCGGTCCTCTCCCTCTCCGACACTCTCCGTGCGCACGCCGCCCATCTGCGAGACTATCATGTGCACGAGGCGGCGCTCCCTGGGAGGCATCGGCGCGAAGTCGCACGGCCGCTGCGTCTGGACGGCCTCCTCGGCGAGGCGCACCGCGTCCTCCCGGACCTTGTCTTCGCGGCGCCGGCGGTAGTCGCCGACGTCGATGACGATTCGGTCCTTGGCCAGCCCGGCGTTCGCGCCGGCGGACACGGCGAGATGCTGGATCGCCTCGAGCACCTGACCGTCGCGCCCGATCGCGCGCGCCTTGTCGGGGCCCTCGAGCCGCACGTAGTAGGTGCTGGTCTCCGCTTCGATGTCGATCTCCTCGACCCAGAGGTCGAAGCCGGCCCGCTCGACGAGGCCCGAGAGGTACTCCTCGAGCCAGGCGTCCGTGTCGTGTTTGTCGGCGGTGGTCACGCGCTTCCTCCTCGTTCACTTGACCGCGAGCACGGCGCTCCTCTTGCGTACGTACCACTGGTGCGCAATCGAGAGCACCGTGTTCACGAGAATGTACGCCGTGAGCCCGGATGGCAAGAACAGCATCATCGCCGTGAACATGATGGGCATCACGTACATCATCATCTTCATCTGAAGGTTGTCGCCGGCCATCGGCGTGATGCGCTGCTGGACGAACATGAGCGCGCCCATGACGACCGGCGTGATGAAGTACGGGTCCGGCTCGGACAGATCGTGGATCCAGCCGAAGAACTCCGCGCGGTAGAGCTCCGGGCTCGTGCGCAGCGTGCTGTACAGCGCGATCCAGATCGGCAGCTGGAGCAGCATCGGGAGGCACCCGCCGAGCGGGCTCACCCCGTGCTGCTTGTACAGCGCCATCGTCGCCTTCTGCTTCTCCTGCGGGTTGTCCTTGAACTTCACGTTGAGCTTGTCGATCTCGGGCTTGAGCGCGCGCATCCGCTCGCCGGACTTGAAGCTCTTGTGCTGGAGCGGCGTGAGCAGCAGCTTGACGACGACCGTGAGCAGGATGATCGCGACGCCCCAGTTCAGGACGAACGACTGGAACCAGAATAGGATGATGAGCAGCACGTAGCAGATCGGCGCGAAGATGCCGAAGTCGACCGACTTCTCGAGGCCGTGGCCGATCCGCTCGAGCAGCTGGAACCGCTTGGGGCCGAGGACGTTCTTCACCTTGAAGACGGCCGCCTCGCCGGGCGCGAGCGCCGTCTCGCCGAACCTGAGCTCTGCCGTGATCACGGGAAGCGTGGCGCCCGGGGCCGGGGTGTAGGCGGTGTTCGGGTAGATGTGGCAGGTGGTCGGGACCTTGTCCCCCGGGATCATCGCGCTGATGAAGTAGTTCGTGTTCAGCCCGGCGAACGCGACGGTCAGCCCCGAGTACGGCAGCTCGTCGGACCCGAACGCGTGGCGCTCGACGCTCGAGCCGTCGCCGCAGATGCCCTGGAGGACGTTCGGCTGCTTGCCGAACATGGACCCCTCGGCCTCTTCCGGGTGCTGGTACCCGGTCTGCGTCACTCCGGCGCGGAACGTCACCTTCTCGGCCGAGCGGTTCTTCACCTGCACCGTGAGCCAGATCTGGTAGGGGCCGGAGTCCTCGTCGACCTCGAACTTCTTCGTGATGATCACCGGGAGGTCGGGCTGGTCGAGCCGGAACACGGCGCTCGAGGCGGTCTGCTCCACGAGCGCGTAGTCGGGGTCATCGAGGAGCGCGTCGAGCCCCTCGGCCACCTCGAACCTGAGGGGATTGTATTTTTCGTACTCCTTCGAGTTCGTCGTGACGAGGTTGACCGGGACGAGCTTCTTCGACTCCGTGTCGCGCGTCCCTTTCGACCAGTCGTACGGCGGCTCGACGTACTGCGGGTTTTTGAGCTCGAACGCCGCGAGGGAGCCGCCGCGCGTCGTGAGCTTCGCTCGGAAGTCCTCGGTCTCCAGCGTGACGAGCTGCTCCTCGGGCCGCTCCTTGCGCGCGGCCCGCGCCGATGACTGGGCCTCCGCCTTCTGCTTCGCCCGCTCCGCGGACTTCTTCGTCTGGTGGGCGGTCTCGTTCGCCGCGCGCTGCTGCGCCTGGATCCTGTCGTAGTCCGGCGGCCCCTCGTCCGTGCACTGCCGGTAGAGGAAGAACCCGAGGAGCAGCACGCCGACCACGGCGAGGATGATCTTCCAGTTCATATCATGCTCCCTTCGTCCGCTCGGCGAGCTCCGGCGGCGCGTCGAAGCCGTGGCCGCCCCAGGGGTGGCATCGCAGGAGTCGTTTGAGCCCGAGCCAGGCGCCGCGCAGGACTCCGAACCTCTCGACGCAGACGGCGGCGTAGCACGAGCAGGTCGGCTCGTAGCGGCAGCACGGTCCGAAGAGCGGCGAGAGCGTCAGCTGGTAGAGGCGGATCGCCATGAGGAGGAGCCGCTTCATCATCGCGACGGCTCCGCGTGCCGCGCGGCGCGGCGCCCGAGCTCGAGGAGCTCGTCGGCGATCGCGGCCGCCGTGCAGCCCCTCGACGCGCGCTTGGCGACCACGACGAGGTCGAGCCCCGCGGGGAGCGCGTCGCGGTTCCGCCGGAACGCCTCGCGGACGAGGCGCCGGATCCGGTTGCGGACCACGGCCGGCCCGAGCTTTTTCGTCGTCGTGATCCCGAGTCGGGTCTCGGCGCGATCCCCTGCCCTGCGCACGATGCCGATGAGGAGGCGGCCGTGCAGGGCGGCGCCGGCGCGCTGGATCTCGAGATACTCCGTTCTCTTGCGGATCCTGACGCCCTTGGGGAAGCGCTCGTCGGTCGGGCGGACCATGACGGTCGATCGACCTTACTTCTTGTAGGTCGAAACGGTGAGGCGGCGGCGGCCGCGGCGACGGCGTGCGGCGAGGACGAGCCTGCCGCCCGGGGTGGCCATGCGCGCCCTGAACCCGTGCTTGTTGCGCCGTTTCCGCCGATGCGGTTGATACGTTCTCTTCACCACGGCGATCCTCCACTCTCCGTGCCGGGCGGGCAGTGACCCTCCCGGCGAGCGCAGAACCAAACCACAACCCCCTATAAAGTGTCAAGAAGGATCGAGCGGTAAATCCGTGATCGCGGGCGCCGCGCTTCGGGTAGGATGCGGCCATGATCAGAGCATTCTTCCCATTCTTCCCATACCTCCCATGCCTCCCATTCCTTTTATTCCTCGCCTGCGGCGAGGAGGAAGGCGGGGCCCCAGACGCCGGCCCCCCGGACGCCGGCGACCTCGACACCGACACCTGGCCGGAGATCGCCGGGCTCGACTGCACGTTCACGCCTCAGACCGGGTCGTTCGTCATCCGTGCGCTGCCCGAAGGCCACGTCGCGTTTCCGGATATCGCGCGCCTGCCGAGCGGCGAGATCCTGCTCGTCTACCGGGAGGCGGCGCTGCACGGCGTGGACCCGACGGGCCGCATCGTGCGCCAGATCGGCGCGGCGGACGCGCTCGACTGGAGCGAGCCCGAGACGCTCCACGACACCCCAGACATCGACGATCGCGATCCGTCGGTGACCGTCACGAGCGGGGGCGGGGTGATCATCAACTGGTTTCAGTACCTTTACGAGGTCACCGATGACGGCGATCTCGGCGTGCACCAGATCTTCTTCGGCCGCTCCGACGATCTCGGCGCGGCGCTCGCCGAGACGTCCATGGTGCCGGGCGAGTCGATGGGCTACCCGGGCGCGCACCTGGGTGACGACGAGCTGTGGACCGACGCGGCGGGCGATCCGGTGGTCGTCACCGCGTGCTCGAGCCCGATCCGCGAGATCGGCGGCACGCTGTTCGTCCAGAACTACGGCGGCTACGCGTGGAACATGTCGAACGCCGACGCCCCGCGCTCGCGCATCTCGCTCTTCGCCAGCGGCGACGGGGGCTCCGCCTGGGCCGAGCTGCCGATCGCCGACGGACAGGCCGCGGACACGTGGCTCCAGGAGCCGTCGCTCCTCGCCCTCGGGCCGGACCGCTGGATCGTACAGCTGCGCACTGCGGCCGGCTCGAGCCCGGGCAACGCGGGGAACCTGTGGCAGACGACGACCGACGACGGCGGCGCGACGTGGACCGAGTACGAGGATCTCGGCTTCGTCGGCCACGCGCCGTATCTGTACCGGCTGGGCAACGGGGTGCTCGTGTCGGCGTTCCGGTGGCTGAACGACGCGTTCACGTCGACGAACGTGAATTTCATCTACTCCATGGACGAGGGCGCAACCTGGAGCGACATGGTCTCCATCCTGGATCCACAGGTCGTCGAGGTCGGCTACCCGTCGATCCTCGAGCTCGAGGGGAGCAAGATGCTGGTCGTCTTCTATGTCGGCGGCACGACGATCCGCGGCGCGATCTACGACTTCGAGCTGGTGGAGGCGATCTAGCGCTCATGCGCCTCGTCGCCGATCTCCACATCCACTCCCGCTTCTCCCGCGCGACGAGCCGGGATCTCGACTTCGTGGCGCTGCACCGCGCCGCGCTCACCAAGGGAATCGGCCTCCTGGGCACCGGCGACTTCACGCACCCGGGCTGGCTCTCGGAGATACGCGAGCAGCTCGAGCCGGCCGAGGACGGGCTCTTCCGGCTGCGACCGCCGCAACGTCGCGCCGCGGAGGCAGGGCTGCCCGCGGCGTGTGCCGGCGAGGTGCGGTTCGTGCTCCAAGTCGAGATCAGCAACATCTACAAGCGCGACGGGCGGACCCGGAAGAACCACAACCTCGTGTTCGTGCCGTCGATCGACGCCGCCGAGCGACTGAACGCGAAGCTCACCACGGTGGGCAACCTCGCGTCCGACGGCCGCCCGATCCTCGGGCTCGACGCGCGCCACCTCCTCGAGATCGCGCTCGAGACCGATCCGCTCGCGTTCCTCGTGCCCGCCCACATCTGGACACCGTGGTTCTCGCTCCTCGGCTCCAGGTCGGGGTTCGAATCGATCGAGGAGTGCTTCGGCGATCTGGCAAGGCACGTGTTCGCGGTGGAGACCGGCCTGTCGTCGGATCCGCCCATGAACTGGCGGGTGAGCGGCCTCGATCGGGTGACGCTGGTCTCGAGCTCGGACGCGCACTCGCCGGGGAAGCTCGGGCGCGAGGCGAACCTGCTCGATGTCGAGCCCGGGTACGAGCCGCTCCTCGGGGCGCTGCGCGAAAGGCGCGGGTGGGGCGGCACGATCGAGTTCTACCCCGAGGAGGGGAAGTACCACCTCGACGGCCACAGGAAGTGCGGGCAGCGGCTCGCGCCTTCGAAGACGCGCGAGCTCGACGGCGCGTGCCCGGCGTGCGGCGGCCCGGTCACCGTCGGGGTCATGAGCCGCGTGGAGGAGCTCGCGGACCGTCCGGCCGGATCGAGGCCCGAGGGGGCGCCGGGCTTCACGAGCCTCGTGCCGCTCGACGAGATCGCCGGCGCGGTCGTCGGCGCCGGGCCGTCGTCGGCGCGGGCCGCGGCGCTCGTCCGGGACGTCCTCGCGCAGCTCGGGCCCGAGCTCGCGGTGCTCCTGGAGGCGCCGCTCGAGGAGCTCGCACGGGCCGGCGGCCCGGCGCTCGCAGAGGCGGTGCGTCGGGTGCGGGCGGGAGAACTCGAGATCGACGCCGGCTACGACGGCGAGTTCGGCGACGTGCGCATCTTCGGAGAGGGCGAGCGGGAGCGCTTCGGCCAGGGCGGGCGCCGTCGTTGTGCGCGCCGGGCAGTTGTGAAATATTAGGCTTCGCCCGCCGGGGGGGGGGGAGAAGACGTGCACACGGAGAACCGACCGACGCCGCTCGCTCACGGGAACTTCGGCAAGACGCCGTTCCCGCACATCCTCGTGTACCTCATGCACAAGCGGCTCGGCGGCACGCTCGAGGTTCGAGCCAAGAGCGAGACGGTGACCGTCTACTTCCGCGACGGGATGCCCGGCAAGGTGCGCGCGAGCCTCAAGGGCAAGGGGCTCGGGCAGGTCCTCCTCGACCTCGGGCTCATCAGCGACGGGCAGCTCAAGGCGTGCCAGCTGGAGATGAACGCGAGCGGCGGATTCCAGGGGCAGATCCTGATCCGGCAGGGCGCGATCGACGCGGCGACGATGGTGCGGGGGCTGCGGGCGCAGATGCTGCTGAAGCTCGTCGACGTGTTCGCCATGACCGAGGCGGAGTACGCCTTCTACGATCGCGTGAACCTGCTCGTCGGTGAGGGGCCGGACGAGGTGTTCCCGCTGGATCCTTACCCGCTGCTCATGGCCGGCGTCCGCACGCACGGGCTCAAGATCCGCATGGAGCCGGTGCTCGAGTCGCTCAAGGGCCGCTGGATCTTCATCGAGTCGCTCGACCCGATCCGGCGGTTCAGACCGAACCAGCGCGAGCAGGAGATCTGCCTCGCGCTCGCGAGGAAGCCGCGAACGTTCGAGGAGCTCACGAGCGCGGGCAAGTTCGGTCTCCAGGATGTGCGCGCGCTTCTGTACGTCATGCTCATCACCAAGGAGATCAAGCTGCTCGACTCCGTTCCCGCCGATGGGAGGGTATCGATGGCGCCCGACGCTTCTTTGCGCCTCGACTCCGTCCCGCCGGCGAAGCGGCCCGGCGCCGCGCTCTCGCCCGAGGGCAAGGCGCAGCGGGAGAAGATCCTCGCGAAGGCGTCGCAGATCTCGAACCAGAACTACTTCGAGATGCTCGAGGTTCCGCTCGGCGCGCCCGCCGAGGACGTGCGCAAGGCGTTCTTCCGCCTGGCCAAGCTGTACCACCCGGACAGGGCCACGGGCGAGCTCGAGGACATGAAGGAGACGCTCGAGTACCTCTTCTACAACCTGTCCGAGGCGCAGACCACGCTGATCGACCCCGACACGCGGGAGGAGTACGGCGCGGCGATCAGCGAGGGGATCCGGCGCACCTCGGTGATGCCGCCCGGCGCCGCCGACGCCGAGGTGCGGGACGTGCTCGAGGCGGAGAAGCTGTTCCAGAAGGCGCTCGTGCTCATGCGGCGCGATCAGATCGCCAAGGCGCTCGAGCTCGTCGACCAGGCGCGCATGATGAACCCCGACGAGGGGGAGTACCTGGCCGTGTGGTCGAGGCTGCAGCTCCTGTCGCGCGCCGCGACGGCGCCGGTGGACGACATCGTCGTGCACCTCAGGCGCGCCGAGGAGCTCGCGCCCAAGTCGGAGCGCGTGCACCTCTACCTCGCCCAGGCGCTCATGCGCGCCGAGCGGCAGACCGAGGCGAAGATGCACTACGAGCGGGTCCTGGAGGTGAACCAGCGGAACGTCGAGGCCGCGCGCGCCTTGAGGCTGATGGAGATGCGCCGCCCCAAGGAGGGCGACGAGAAGAAGAGCTTCATCAAGAAGCTGTTCGGCTGAGCGCGCCCTACTTCCCGAGGAGCTTGATCAGAACGGCCTTCTGCGCGTGCAGCCGGTTCTCGGCCTCGTCGAAGACGACCGAGTTCGGGCCGTCCATCATGTCGTCGGTGATCTCGCGGCCGCGCTCGGCCGGAAGACAGTGCATGACCAGGGCGTCCTTCTTGGCGTGCGCGAGGAGCTTGGCGTTGATCTGGAACGCCTGGAGCGCCTTGGCCTTCTCCTCGGCCTTGTCCTTCTGCCCCATCGACGCCCAGACGTCCGTGTAGATGACGTCCGCGCCCTTGACCGCGGCCACGGCGTCGTGGTGCACCGTGACCTGCGACAGGCCGCACTTCCTGGTCTCCTCGAGGATCGTCATGTCCGGCAGCGTGTCGGGCGAGGTGCCGATCCGCAGATCCATGGGGATGCGCTGCGCCATGCGCATCCAGGTGTTCGTCAGGTTGTTGCCGTCGCCGAGGTAGGCGATCGAGAGGTTGTCGATCGTCTTGCGGTGCTCGAGGATCGTCTGCATGTCGCCCATCACCTGGCAGGGGTGCAGGAGATCCGTGAGCATGTTGACCACCGGGACGTCCGCGTGCTTCGCGAGCTCGACGACGCCGGGGTGCGAGAAGGTCCGGATGCAGATCACGGCGAAGTAGCGCGACATCACCTTGGCGACGTCGTGGATCGACTCGCGCTTGCCGAGCTCGATCTCCTTGTCCGTGATGTAGATCGCGCTGCCGCCGAGCTGTCGGAATCCCACCTCGAACGAGCAGCGGGTGCGCAGCGACGCCTTGTGGAAGATCAGCGCTCCGACGCCGCCGCGCAGGACGTCCGGGCACTTCCCCTCCTTGGTCTTCGCCTTCACCTCGATCGCGAGCTGCAGGTTGGCCCGGATCTCGTCGCTCGAGAAGTCCGTCACGCACAGGAAATCGCGCTTCATGGTCTACTCCTCCTCTTCCTCGATCATCTCGATCGCCTGTCCCGCGAGATCGCCGATCGTCCACTCCTTGAGCTCCTCGCCCTCGCCTTCGCCCTCGACCGCCACGACGCGCTTGTCGGAGGTGAGCGTCTTGAGCGCCGGCACGGACGCCGGATCGCCGAAGTCGGCGAGCGCCTCGATGGCCGCCGCGACCGCGTCCGGGTCGTCGGCCTTCAGGAACTCCGCGATCGCCTTCGGCGCGTCCGCGTCGTCGGTCATCGCGAGGAGGAACGGCATCTCCTCCGCGGCCGGGCAGCCGGCGCCGAGGGCGTAGTCGATCGCCGGGCGGACGAGCGCGAACCCGTCCTCGGCGACGCCGAGCAGCGACTCGCCGGCGAGCCTGCGGACGTCCGGGTTCGAATGGGAGAGCCCGCGGGCCAGGAGCTCGGCGCCGCGCTTGCCGAGCGGGATCGCCATGTCCGTCGTGCGGACGAGGGCGATCGACACCGGATCTTCCTCGCCGATCGCCGCGAGCTCGCGATCGAGCGCCTCGCGGAGGGCCGCAACCTGCTCCGCCTCGTCGCGCTCGTCGAACGCGTCGCGCAGCTCCGCGATCCTCGAGTCGAGCTCAATGATGTCCGCAAGCAGCTTCTTCGCGCTCATCGCCGTATTCCCTCCTCTGCCCGGGTCGGGCACGACGCTTCATAGCAGAGGCTTTACGAGAAGACGAGCAGATGTTTTGCTCGATCCCATGGCGCGGATCGCCCTGTACATCGCCCGGCAGATGCTGCCGTGGTTCGCGTTCTCGCTCGGCGCCGCTGCGCTCCTCTTCCTCGTCACGCAGCTGCTCCGGGTGGCGCCGCTCTTCCTCGGCGCCGATGCCACCGCGGCGGAGATCGCGGCGGATCTCCTCCTCCTGCTCGTGCCGGTCCTCGGCTGGGCGCTCGCCCCGGCGTTCGCGGTGGCGGTGTTCGCCGTGGGCGGCCGCATGTCGTCCGACGGCGAGCTCGTGGCGCTCGACGCGGCGGGGATCCGCCGGATAACGGTCGCCGCGGGGCCGGTCGCCATGGCGGTCGCCGTTTCCGCCGCGAGCGCCGCTGTCTGGATCGCCGCCGCGCCCGCCGCCTGCGGCGCGCTGCGGGTCGACGCCGCCCGCCTCGCGGGCCGCGCGATCGCCGGAAGGATCTCCGCCGGGAGCTTCGTGGTGCCTTCGCCGGGGGTCACGGTGTACGCGGACGCGGTCCGCGGGAGGCGACTCGAGGGCGTGCTCGTCGAGGACGCGCGCGATCCCGGGCGGCCTTTCCAGATCGTCGCCGCGGCCGCCGAGCTGCGCGTCGAGGACGGTGAAGCGGTGTCGCTCGCGTTCGAGCGGGGGGACGCGTTCTTGGAGGGCGGCGCGCCGGCGTCGATCGGGTTCGACGCCCTCGCGCTCAACGCGCCCATCGGCGACGCGGCGGACGCGCTCGACGCTTTCCTTCCCGAGGCGCTCGCGGCGCGGACGGCCGAGCTCCTCGGCCCGGCGCCGAAGGGCGTGGAGGAGGGCGATTGGCGTTTCGCCTTGTGGCGGCGCGTCGCGGCGCCGGTCGGGTTCCTGGCGCTCGCGTGGGCCTCGGCGGGCCTCGCGTTCGTCGTTCCGTGGCGGCGGCGCGGCTTCGCGGTCGCGTGCGCGACGATCCTCTTCCTCGTGTTCCACGCGGCGGGCCGCCTCGGCGAGGCGCTCCTCGCGGAGGGCGCGCTCGGGCCGGGTGTTTCGGCGTTCCTGCCGGCCGTCGCGACGCTGCTCCTCGCCGCCGCGATCATCGCCGCGGTCCGCCTGCCGCGCGGTCCGTCGGGCACGCGGAGGCTGCGAAGTTCCGTTGTTGAAAAAAGGTGAATGGGGTATGAGTCTACCGTGCCGCACGCGCGGCGCTTCGGACAAGGACACGGTGAAATGATGATCGTATCGGCGTTCGGCGTTCCGCTGTTCGGCAGGCCGGGCCTGGGTGAGATGCTCCTCATCCTGCTCGCGATCCTGCTCCTGTTCGGCGGGTCGAAGCTGCCGCAGCTCGGCAAGGGGCTCGGCGACGGAATCCGGAACTTCAAGAAGGGCCTCAAGGGCGAGGAGCCCGAGGAGGGCAAGGGCGCGCCGAGCGACAAGGACATGGAGAAGAACAAGTAGAGCGAAGGAGCAGATCGTGGGCAAGATCTCGTCCCGTCTCGACCGCATCAAACCATCACCGACGCTGTCCGTCACCCAGAAGGCTCAAGAGCTCAAGGCGCGCGGGATCGACGTGATCTCGTTCAGCGCCGGGGAGCCCGACTTCGACACGCCCGCGCACATCGTGGACGCCGGGGTGCGCGCCCTGCGCGACGGGATCACGCGGTACACGCCGGTCGCCGGGATGCCGAAGCTGCGCGAGGCCGTCGCGGCGCAGAGCCAGGAGCAGCGCGGGGTGCCGTGCGCGGCGAAGCAGGTCATCGTGACGGTCGGCGCGAAGCAGGCGCTGTACGGCTTCTTCCAGGCGGTGCTGAACCCCGGCGACGAGGTCGTGATCCCGGCGCCGTACTGGGTCTCGTACCCGGATCAGGTGCTGCTCGCGGGCGGCGAGCCGAAGATCGTGGCGACGCGTGCCGAGGACGATTGGGTGCTCACGCCCGACGCCCTGGAGCGCGCGGTCGGGCCGCGGACCGTGGCGGTCGTCCTCAACACGCCGTCCAACCCCACGGGCGGCCTGTATTCGAAGGAGGCCGTCACGGCGATCACGCGGCGCGCCATCGAGTTGAAGCTCTGGATCGTGGCCGACGAGATCTACCGCGATCTCATCTATGACGGGGCGGGTCACGTCTCGCCGTTGTCGGTCGCCGGGGACGGGCGGGAGCGCGTGTTCGTGGTCGACGGCGTGAGCAAGACGTACGCCATGACGGGCTGGCGGATCGGGTGGGGCATCGGCGATCCGGAGGTGATCTCCGCGATGTCGACGATCCAGGGGCAGGCGACGTCGAACGCGAGCTCGATGTGCCAGGCCGCGGCGCTCGCCGCGGTGACGGAGCCGGCGGACTTCCTCCCCGGGTGGCGCGCCGAGTACGCGGCGCGGCGCGACGCGATGGTGGACGGGCTGAACCGGATGCCCGGCGTCACCTGCCGCAAGCCGCAGGGCGCGTTCTACGTGCTCCCCTGCGTGCAGGAGATCTGCGCGCGAATGGGGAGCGGGACCACCGACGTGGAGGTCTCGACCTACCTCCTCGAGAAGGGGAGGGTGGCCACGGTGCCCGGGACGGCGTTCGGCGCGCCGGGCTACATCCGGCTCTCGTACGCGACCTCGATGCGCAACGTGGAAGAGGGGCTGAAGCGAGTGGCCGAGGCGTTCGCGGCGCTCTGAAATCGGCCCGATATCGCTTGCCAACACCCCGGACCGCGACTATGGTGCCTGTCTCGCAACGGGCTTGGACCGGCGCCCTGCGGCGCGGGCCCCGACGGAGGAGAGGGATGCACTTGGACGAGAACGACGCGATTGGCGAAGGCGTGATCTCGAAGGAAGAAGAGAAACCGAGCGTGGCGGTCGACGCCGTGGGGACGGTCGACGCCGCGGGAGGTGACGAGCGGGACGCGGAGGGCCGCGACGGCGAGCGCCGTGCGCGCCGCAAGTCCGAGGGCTTCGGCGAGACCGTCCAGTGCCGCCCCCTCGAGGTCATCGTGAAGGATGATCGCGTCGAGCAGGCGATCCGCCAGCTCAAGAACCGTCTCGCGCGCGAGGGCGTGCTGCGCGAGCTGAAGAACCGCAGGCACTACTACAAGCCCAGCGAGCTCAAGAGGATCAAGAGCCGCGAGGCCGCACGGCGCCGTCGCAAGCAGGCTCGCCAGAGGCCCCGCACGAAGTAGCCGAGCCGCGCTGCGGCGATCCGCAATGAGCAAAGCAGTCATCGACAAGCTCGACAACGGCCTCAGGGTCGTGTTCAGGGAATCGCACGTCTCGAGCGTCGTCGCGTTCCAGATCTGGATAGGGGTCGGCGGCGCCGACGAAGCCCCGGAGGAGGCGGGCCTCGCGCACGTCCTCGAGCACATGCTCTTCAAGGGCACGCGGAGCCGGGGCGTCGGAGAGATCGTGCGCGACGTCGAGCGCGCCGGCGGATACGTCAACGCCTGGACCTCGCACGACGAGACGGTGTTCCACGTCACCCTGGCGAGCGATCGGGCTGAGCGCGGGCTCGAGGTGCTCGCCGACGCGGTGCAGAACCCGGCGCTCGACGCCGACGAGCCCACCCGAGAGCGCGCGGTGATCCTGGAGGAGATCCGGATGGGCGCCGACAACCCGACGCGCGCCGTGATGGAGGCCCTGTTCGCGAGGATGTACCGGCGTCACCCCTACGGGAGGCAGGTGATCGGGACGCCGCGGACCGTCGGCCGGTTCGACGCACGCGCGGTCCGGCGGTTCCACTCGCGGTGGTACGTGCCGGGCAACGCGGTGCTCGTGGCGACAGGCGACTTCGACATGCCGCGGATGCGCGCCGCCGTCGACCGGGCGTTCGGCGGCTGGAAGGGCCGCCCCGTGCCGCGGCGATCGACGCGCGTCCCGGAGCCGGCGCAGTCGCAGCTCCGCCAAGCGTACCGCGTGCTCCCGGTGTTCGAGGCGAAGGTCGCGCTCGGCGTCCCGATCCCGGGGCTCACGCACGCGGACGTGCCGGCGCTCGACCTGCTCGCCGCGATCCTCGGCCAGGGCGCGAGCTCGAGGCTCGAGATCAAGGTGCGGCGCGCGGCGGCGCTCGCGAGCGACATCCGCGCCGCGGCGTTCACACCGGTCGACTCGGGCGTGTTCGGGGTCTTCGCCATGACCGCGCCGCACCAGATCGCCGCGCTCGTCGACGGCGTGACGCAGGAGATCGTGCGGCTCACGCGCGAGCCGGTGAGCCCGCGCGAGCCCGAGAAGGCCCGCTCCGTGCTCCTGTCCGACGCGGTCTACTCCGAGGAGACCGTCGACGGGGTCGCGCGCAAGCACGGCTACTACGGGTTGCACGCGGGCGGCCAGGAGTTCGAGCGACAGTACGTCGCGGCGCTCGTCATGGCCGATCCCACGGAGCTCGTCGCGGTGGCGCGGCGCTACCTGAAGCCGTCGGCGCTCACCGTCGCGGCGGTCGTGCCGGATCCGTCGATCGCCGAGTACGCCGCGGCGGTCCCGTGGGTCGGCCATCGGGGCGGGAGAAGCGTCCGGCTCGACGTGCTCGAGGGCTGCGTACGTTCCGCCGTCGAGCGCGCGACGCCCGAGGCCACGGTGCGCCGGGTCCGCCGAGCTCCTGCCGCGGCGACGGTCGTCGAGGAGCTCCCCGGCGGCGACGTCCTCATCGTGAAGCCGAGTCTCGACGCGAGGATCGTGGCGGCGCGCGTGGCGTTCCTCGGCGGCATGCGCCACGAGCCCGAGAAGCGCGCGGGGCTCGTCTCCCTGCTCGCGAGCTCCCTCACGCGCGGGACCGCGTCGCGCACCGCGCAGGAGATCGCGACGGCGATGGACGACCTGTCGAGCTCCGTCTCCGGCTTCTCCGGGCGGAACACGTTCGGGATCCAGGGCGAGTTCCTGGCCCGGAACTTCGACGAGGGGTTCGCGCTCCTCGCGGAGTGCCTGCGCGCTCCCACGCTCCCGGAGGAAGAGATCGAGCGCGAGCGCGAGATGCAGATCGAGGACATCCGCGCCGGGCGCGACGATCTGGAGCAGCAGGTCTTCGAGATGTTCCAGCAGACGCTGTTCGGCGCCCACCCGTACAGCCGCTCGATCCTCGGGACGGAGGAGTCGGTGCGGGCGATCACGCGCGCCGCGCTGCGCGAGCACCTGCGGCGGACGACCTCCGCCGGGCGGATGGTGATCGCCGTCGTGGGCGGCGCGGAGACGGCCGCCACGGTGGAGCTCGTGCGGCGCAGGCTCTGCTCGGACCGGAAGGCGCCGTGCCGCGTCCGCGATCCCAAGGCTTGGCGCCCGGGGCGGCGGCCGCGGCAGATCGGCAGGTCGGTCGACAAGGAGCAGTCGCACGTCGTGCTCGGCTTCCCCGGGACGACGGTGGCGGCCCCGGATCGGCACGCCGTCGAGGTGATGACCGAGATCCTCGGCGGGCACGGCGGCAGGCTTTTCGCGGGGGTGCGGGAGAAGCGCGGCCTCGCGTACGCGGTGTCGGCCGCCTCGATGGAGGGGATCGAACCCGGCTACGTCGCGCTCTACGCGGCGACCGCGCCGGGCCAGGAGCGGCTCGTCGTCGAGGCGATGACGGAGGAGATGAAGGTGCTCGCGGCGCGCGGGCCGATACGGGCGGAGCTCGCCCGCGTGAAGAGCCACCTGCTCGGCGTCCGGGCGATCGCGGGGCAGCGCGCCTCCGCCCGCGCGGCGGCCGCGGCCCTCGGCTACGTCTACGGCCTGGGCCCGGACAGCGACGAGGCGTACCCGGCAGAGATGCGCGCGGTAACGGCGGCGGACGTCGTCGAGGCCGCCCGGCGCTACCTGGATCCGCGGCGGACCGTGCTGGCGGTCGTCGGCCCGGGCGGAGGGAGCGCGAGCCTCCTCTGATCGGTCGCCGGCCGGCATGACGATTGTCATTCTCGACCACCCGGCCCGGAACTATGGTGTTTCTCCCTGTCCGACAACGAGGCGGGGCCCGCGGGCGCCCCGGCTGCACTGAGGAGGTATTTCGTGAAGATCCTCGTCACCATGAAAAGGGTCGCCGACCCGGACAACGCGAACAAGGTCAAGATCAGCGGCGACGGGACCCAGGTCACGTCCGAAGGGCTCGAGTGGAAGCCCAACCCGTTCGACGAATACGCGGTCGAGACGGCGCTGCGGATCCTCGAGGACGGCGTCGGCTCGGGCAACCTCCGCGGCGAGGTGATCGTCGTGACCATCGGACCCGACGAGGCGACGCAGCAGATCCGCCAGTGCCTCGCGATGGGCGCGGATCGGGGCATCGTCGTCCAGGCCGAGGACGCGAAGCTGGACGCGACGGTCGTGTCCAAGGTGCTGCAGAAGCTCGTCGAGAAGGAGAGCCCGGACCTCGTGCTGATGGGCAAGCAGGCCGTCGACGGCGACTCGAACCAGGCCGCGCAGATGCTCGCGCAGCGCCTCGGCTGGCCGCAGACGACCTTCGCCGGGCACCTCGACGTGGCCGCGGACCTCAAGTCGGCGACGGCGATCCGCGAGGTGGACGGCGGCGCGGCCAAGGTGAAGGTGACCTTCCCGGCCGTGGTCTCCGTGGATCTCCGCATCGTCACGCCCGAAGGCGTCTCCAACAACGTCGCCCCGAAGGACAAGGCGTACCAGGAGGGTCCGCGCTACGCGTCGCTCAAGGGGATCATGAAGGCGAAGAAGAAGCCGGTCGAGACCATGGCGCTCGCCGCGCTCGGCGTGGACACGCAACCCAAGGTCAGGGTCCTGAAGTACACGCAGCCCGCGTCGCGCAAGGCGGGCATCCGAGTCGAAACCGTCCAGGATCTCGTCCTGAAGCTCAAGGACGAGGCCAAGGTTCTCTAGGAGGAGGCAGCCATGGGAAACGTACTCGTCATCGCGCAGATCATCGACGGTGAGATGAAGAAGGCGACTGCCTCGGCGGCGGCGTTCGCGGCGCTGGCCGCGTCGCACATCGGCGGCAACTACGGCATCGCGGCGCTCGGCGGCGATCTCGGCAAGGCGACGGACGCGCTCGCCTCGCTCGGCGCGGCGAAGGTGCACGTCGCCGAGGCGAAGGAGCTCGACTCCGCGCTCGCGGAGAGCTGGGTCCCGGTGCTCGAGCAGATCGTCAAGGCGGGCGGCTACAGCGTGATCGTCAGCCCGGCCTCGAGCACGGGCAAGGACGTCCTCCCGCGGCTCGCGGCGCGGCTGGATGCGGGCATGGCCAGCGAGGTCACGGGCGTCGCCTTCGAGGGCGGCAAGCTCGTGTACACGCGGCCGATGTACGCCGGCAACGTCAACGGCCAGGTCGTCATCGAAACGCCGATCCAGGTCATTACGATCCGCGCGACGGAGTTCGCGCCCGTCGCGAAGAGCGGTTCGAAGAGCCCGGTCGAGAAGGTCGCGATCCCGGCGCCCGAGGCGGCGATAGGGCGCCTCGAGTTCCTCGGGTTCGAGAAGGCCGTTTCCGCGCGGCCGGACCTCGCGGAGGCGCGCGTGGTCGTGTCCGGCGGCCGCGGCCTCAAGGCCAAGGAGAACTTCAAGGTCATCGAGGAGCTCGCCGACCTGGTAGGCGGCGCGGTCGGCGCGACTCGGGCCGCGGTGGACGCGGGGTTCATCCACAACGACTTCCAGGTCGGCCAGACCGGGAAGATCGTGGCGCCGGATCTCTACTTCGCCGTCGGCCTCTCCGGCGCGTTGCAGCACGTGGCGGGCATGAAGTCGTCCAAGGTAATCGTCGCGATCAACAAGGACGAGGAGGCGCCGATCTTCCAGGTCGCCGACTACGGGATCGTCGGCGATCTCTTCAAGGTCGTGCCGGAGCTCGTGCAGGAGATCAAGAAGGTCGCGAAGTAGCCGCCCACTTTCTCCTTCTGTCGCTTCCGTCCCTTCGGTCCCTTTCTGGGATACAATCTCGTCCAAAGAGGAGGTGCATCACATGCTGCGCTCGTTCCCTGCGGTGCTCCTGGCGTTCCTCTGCGGCTGCGGCGACGGGCGCCCGAAAAGCGGCGGCGCCACCGACGCGGACACCGACACCGACGCCGACACCGACGCGGACACCGATTCGGACGCGGAGCCGGAGGCGATCTGCGACGCGCCGGAGCTCTACGACGTCTCGGCGCCGGACGCGACGGTCGGCAGCGGCACGCCCGAGAGCTGCACGGCGGAGGCGCTCCAGGCGGCGGCGGACTCCGGCGGAGTGATCGTGTTCGACTGCGGCGCGGCGCCCGTGACGATCGCGGTCGAGTCGCAGATCGTCCTCACGCTCGAGACCGTGCTCGACGGCGGCGGCCTCGTCACGCTGAGCGGCGGCGGTTCGTCCCGCATCCTGTACCTCGACTCCGGCTACGACCAGACGGGGCCGAGGCTCGCCGTGCAGCGCCTCACGTTCCGCGACGGGAACAGCCCGGACGATGGCGACGACACGGCGGTCGGCGGCGGCGCGATCTACCGCGACGGCGGGAGCCTCACGGTGCTCGACTGCGCGTTCGTCGACAACAGCGCCCCGCTCACCGGGCAGGACACGGCGGGCGGCGCGATCTACGCGTTCGGCGGCGGTGAAACGATCATCTCCGGATCGAGCTTCGACGGGAACCGCGCGAGCGACGGCGGCGCGGTCGGGAGCCTGAACGGCGACCTCACGGTCATCAACAGCACGTTCCAGGACAACGCGGCCACCGGCTCGGGCGGCAACCCGGGGGACGGCGGCTGCGGCGGCGCGATCTACATGGACGGCGCGGACGAGCTGACGTCGCTGTGCGGCGTGTCGATCGAGGACAATGAGGCGGGCGCGATCGGCGGCGGCGTCTTCCGCGTGTCGAACGACGACTCCGGCACCTTCGCGATGGACCGCACGACCGTCGATTCCAACGTCGTGACCGATGCCGAATCGGGGAACGCGGGCGGCCTGTACCTCCAGGGTCTGGAGATGGTCGTCGAGAACAGCACGATCTCGCGCAACGAGGCGTTCTACAACGGCGGCATCTGGATCCACACGAGCGACGTCGAGATGACCAACGTGACGATATCCGGAAACGTCGCCACCGGCAGCAACGGCGGCGGCCTGTGGCTGAGCAGCCCCGTGACCGGGACGATCATCAACTGCACGATCGCGGGCAACAGCGCGCCAGCGGACGGCCAGGGCGGGGGTGCGGCTTTCAACGCGGGCGAGATAGCGGGCCTCGAGCTGAAGAACACCATCGTCGCGGACAACACCTCGGGGACGTGGGCCCCGGGGTGCAGCGACGCGCTCGGCGACGGCGGCGGCAACCTCGAGTGGCCCGACGGCCAGGGCTGCTCCGCAGATCCGCTCGTCGGCGATCCGCTGCTCGGCGCGCTCGGCGACAACGGCGGGCCGACCCGGACGATGCTCCCGGACGCCGCGAGCCCGGCCGAGGATCTCGGGACCGGCTGTCCCGCGACCGATCAGCGCGGCGAGCCGCGCAGCGAGCCGTGCACGGCAGGAGCAGTCGAGCTTCCCTAGAAGAGCAGGCCGAGGAGGGATCCGGCGCGGGGGGCCTCGGGCGCCGTCGAGCAGCTGCCGTCGCCCCCGCCGCCGGAGCTCGAGTCCGCGTCGCTGTCCGAGTCGGTGTCGGTGTCGGAGTCGGAGTCCGAGTCGGTATCGGAATCGGAGTCCGAGTCGGAGTCGGAGTCGGAGTCCGAGTCGGTCGCCGGCGGATCCTGGTGCGGCACGTCCGCGAGGCCGTAGCCCACGAAGGCGTTCATCGTGTCGTCGATCCAGTCGTATTGCATCGGCACGTTCTCGTCGACGCTCCCGTCCATGGGGTCGCAGGTGCCGGACATGCCGAGCGAGGTGACGCCCGTCACGTGCAGGTAGTCGCCGACCATCGTGAAGAACGGCCCGCCCGAGTCGCCCTGGCAGGTTCCGGCCGGATCGCCGAGGTTCACGAAGTGAGACAGCTTGGTCTGCACCGTGGTCTCGCCCCAGCGGTGGATGCCGGCGCTGTCAGCGTCCGAGCTGCTCGACAGCCCGTAGCCGACGATGATCCCGGTGTCGCCCTCGCCGAAGTCGTTGTCCGGGCGGATGCGGTACGTCTCGACGGTCTCGATGGGCGCGCTCAGCTTGATCATCGCCATGTCCACGCTGTCGAACCCGATCTCGCCGGTCCAGCTCGGGTGCGTGACGATCTCCTCGGGGTCCGGGTAGAAGTAGAGGCCGACGGGCGAGCTCAGGTTCTTGCCGCCCAGCACCATCATCACGCTCGGATCCGAGACCGCGTCGAGCCCCTCGCCCGGGCTGTAGACGCAGTGCCCGGCGGTGAGCAGCACCTGCGGATCGATCAACGTCGCCGTGCACATCGCGCCCGAGCTGCCCATCGGGACGTAGAGCGCGACGACACCGCGGTAGATCTCGTAGTCGGTCTCCTCGCCGCCGACGATCCCTTGGAACATCCCGTTGTTCACGATCGGACCGGGCTCCTCGTCGCAGCCTGCGGTGCCGAACGCCGCGCAGAGCGCGAGGCAGAACGCGACGGCGGTGATGGTGCTGGCTCTCATCCTTGTCACTCCCTTTCTCGGTGGCCCTTGGTTGGGCGCGCACGATGATGCTCTCACAAAAGTGACCCGGGGTGGGGGGAGCGGTTCAGGGAACACGATTTGCGCAGAAATTTTGCCAATATGCGTTGGTTGTGTTACTTATACCTACATGTAGGTAACCAGGAGCGCAACATGCAGGACCTCAGCCGGTACAAGAAGAAGGATCACATCGAGATTCAGGCGAAGTACGTTTCCTTCCTGGTCGTGGGCTCCGTGGCGTTGGTCGGGCTCGTCTTCGCGCTCGGCCTCCTCGTCGGGAGCCGCGGCGCCGCGGCTCCGGCGTGCCCGCCGGCGGATCCGCTCGAGGCGCTCGACGCGAGGTCCGGGGAGCCCGCGCCGCCCCAGGGCACGTCCGGGGAGTTCAAGACGTTCCACGAGACGCTGACGCAGCCGACAGAGGCCGCCGCCACTACGCCGGCGTCGCTCCTCCCCTCGGCCGCGAGCGACGGCGAAGCGCTCGCCGCCGCCGTGCCGATCGACGAACAGGCGCTCGCGCGGCCCAAGCACGCGGAGAGCCCGGTCCCGGAGGAGGTGCGCGACGGCGAACCGGGCACCTACTCGCTGCAGGTCGATTCCTTCAGCGACAGGCGCGAGGCGAGCGTGCTCTTGCAGAAGCTCGCGAAGGCGGGGCACGCGGCGTTCCTCGTCAGCGTGGACAACCCCGAACGCGGGGGACAATGGTACCGCGTCCGCATCGGGCCCTTCTCCAACAAGGCCGCAGCGTGGAAGTACAAGCGCATGTTCGAGGAGAAGGAGCACATGGCGACGTTCGTGGTGAAGCGGAAAAGCGGCGACGTCTGAGGCGATCACGGCGCGCTTGACGGCCCCGCGGGCTAGGCCATACCATCAGCGGATCGGAGGTGCTCATGTTCGGCACGAAGCTCGAGGAAACGGTCAAGGGCGTCGCGGGCGGGAAGGCGGCGATCGTGATGGGGTTCGACGGCATTCCCGTCGATCAGTACGCCGACGACGTGGAGCAGGACATCGAGACGCTCGGCATGGAGTTTTCCGTGCTCCTCAAGGAGGTGCGCAAGGCGGCCGAGCTGCTCGACGCCGGCCTCGCGGAGGAGCTGACGGTGCGGGCGGAGAAGCTGACGACCATCCTGCGTGTCATCAACGACGAGTACTTCGTGGCGCTCGCGCTCGCGCCCGACGGCAACCTCGGCAAGGGTCGCTATCTGCTGCGCCTGATCGCCCCGGAGTTCGCCCGCGAGCTCGTCTAGCCGTCGCTCGTTTGCCCTTGACAGTCGACCTTTCCCGCCTAGTATTCCACGGCTGACTGCCGTTCCGGTTTAGCTCAGTCGGTAGAGCAAGCGGCTGTTAACCGCTGGGTCGGGGGTTCAAGTCCCTCAACCGGAGCCAATCGATACGGAATAGCGCACCATTGTTAACCAGTGGTGCGCTTTTCTTTTTGTTCTCAGCGAGCGCCGCTGCGGCCTCCTCGGCCAAGTAGGCGTGCTCGAAGAGCATTATCCTCACGGAGCCGGACTTCCGATCCTGATCGTCCTCGCGCCACTCGATGACCTCGACGTACTGCCCGAGCACCGCTTTCAGCTTCTCCCCGCTCTTCCTGGCGACGAGCCCATCGATGACCCCTGGCACGGTGCGATAGTTGTCCGCCATCACCTCGGCCGACAGCAGCTGCTCCTCGGTCTTGTTCTTCTTGAGCTGAATCGCCTCCAGCTCCGCTGAAAGCAGATCCTCCTCGCTCTCCAGCTTGCGGAGGCGTTTGGTCAAGGAGCGGATCGGCTCGCCCCCCTCTACGGCATTCGTGATGGTATCGATCTTCTTCTTCACCGCCGAAAGGCTCGCTCCGACCCTTGTCTCCTCGGCGACGAGCCGGGTCGGTGATGCGCCGGATCAGGAAGGTCTTGTTCGGGCTGCGCGTGGTCTCGCCGGTCACCTCGGCGAACTTCGCCTGCAGCTCGTTGACCTTCATGGTGCTCAGCTTCTTGATCGCTTTCTTCGTCGTCTTGCTCATGGTTCACGCCTCCGTCGTTGGCCCGCAGGTCCATCCTGCGGTTGAGGACATACAGGCGTTGGTGGGCGAGAAGCTCAAGGCGATTCAACGAGATAGAAGGCGCCCAGCACCGATAGGGATGTATCCAAGGACAAGACGACAAGGTAGTGAGCTTGACTAAACGGCCATGTTTGACCGCACGGTCAAGTCCGGTTGTTCCCCTGAACCACCGCTCATCGCACCCGCTTCGCGATCGCCTTACGGATCTTCTCGTAGCTCGGCGGCGGTCCCTTCTGGAGGTTCTTGCCGTCCACCAGGACCGTGTCGGCGATGCCCCACTCGGCCACCGCATCCCGCGTCGAGGTGTCGATCTCGCGGAACACGACCTTGTCACCGAACTCAGCCGCCGCGCGCTTGGCTCGCTCGTAGACCAGGTTCTGCGCCAGGCACCATCCGCTCGAGAAGGCCGTGACGTTCACCCTGCCGGGAATCGGCTCCGGTCTCTTCCCCGTCGGCGGCAACCAGTGCGGCGGCTTCGCGTCGTCAGCGAACGGTTTCCAGAGCAGCATCGCGATGCCCTGACGGTCGGCCTTGCGATAGCCGTGCTTCTTGAACCAAGAGGCCTTCATCCAGAACGGAAGCCACACGCCCCAGGCGGCCATGCCCTTGGCGCCGAGCCGCCGCGCATCCTCCTCGGCCGCGGAGATCAACGCCGTGCCCATCCCGTGCCCCTGGAAGTTGCCTCGCCCCTGCTTGTAGCCGTGAACGTGAATGCAGTAGACGAAGTAGAGTCCCTCGCCGCCCACGTTCGAATGCTCGATGGGGCCGTACTGGATCATCCCGCCTTCGACGCCGTTGTCGTCCACGGCGAGCTTGGCGCGCAGGCCGAAGTTCTCGCTCCGGTCGAGCCACTGCCGGCGCTTGGGCCCCGCCTCCTTGGCGTCGTCGGACCAGTCCTCGAGGCACAGGCAGAAGAGGTCCTTCTTGTCCTCGGTGAGGTCGATGATCTTCATGCCGCGTCTCCTCGTGCCAGGGATGTCGGCGTTGACCTCGAGCAGTCCATCGACGTATACCTGAGCCGCTCTAGTACCCTGGCCATGAGGACAAGATGCCAGAACGGACCGCCGAGAGGAAGATCCACATCCGCATGGGCGAAGACCTCCACAAGAGGCTCAGGATTCGCTGCGCCGAGCTCGACACGACCATCCAGGACTACGTGGTCGGGCTGCTCGACCGCGAGCTGTCCACGGGGAAGCGGCCTCCCCGGACCGCGGGGTCGGAAGCCGGCACGCGGAGGGAGCGATGACCCGAAAGGCCAGAGGCAAGAGCGATCCGATCGAGCAAGAGATCGAGATGGCTCTCAACCCGGGCGGGTTCATCCCCGACCGTGCCTGCTTCTCCTTCGTGAGCGACCTCGATGCGGTCGCGGCCAAGATCGCCAAGCTCATTGCCAGCGATCCCTCGCGGGCAGTCACCTTGTACGAGGCCTTCCTCGCCGCGTGCTACCTGAAGATTGAAGAGCTCGACGACTCGAGCGGCTCCTTCGGTCAGTTCGTCGATGAGCTCTACTGCGGCTGGGTCAAGGCGCGCCAGGTCGAGGACGCTGACCCTGACGAGACGGCGGCGCGTCTGCTCGAGTGGATGGACGAAGACGAGTACGGCTTCTGCTACAACCTCGAGAAGGACTTGGTGAAGGTCTTCGACAAGGCCAACCTCGCCGCCTTCGTGAGCAAGATTCGGGCGAGATTCGACGCTGCGGCCAAGGCCACTCCGAAGTCGGATGGTTCCTTCAAGGACCGCCCCGACTACGTGCGTCGCCACTTCGGGGAGGTCCTGCGCAGCCTGTACACCGCGCAGAAAGACGTCGCTGCGTATGTCGCGCTCGCCGAGGAGACCGGCCTTCAGGCCCAGGATTGCCACGCGATCGCAACTCTGCTCGTCGCACGCCGAAAGCCCGAGGAAGCCCTCGCCTGGGTGGAGCGCGGCATCGACCTCGACAAGAAGACACCGCACGGGTCGATGGCCGGTCACGACCTCGCCAAGCTCAAACGCGAGCTCCTTACCAAGCTTGGCCGCGGCAACGAGGCTCTCGATGCCGCCTGGGCCGACTTCCGCGAGCACCCGAGCAAGTACACCTACGACGATCTCATGAAGTTCGTGCCCAAGGCCGAGAGAGCCGCGTGGCACGAAAAGGCCATCGCCGCAGCCAAGGGCGCCGACCTTCACTCAGCGATCGACCTCCTTGTGGCCACCAAGGAGATGGATCGCCTTGCCGACCTCGTTCACCAGGCCTCGGATCAAGCGCTCGAGAACCTGAGCCACCACACCACCGAGCCTGTGGCCAAGAAGCTCGAGAAGAGCCGCCCCGACCTCGCTGCGCGGCTGTGGCGGGCGCAGGGGCTGCGGATTATCAACGCCAAGAAGAGCAAGTACTACGACGCCGCGCTGTCCAACTTCGAGAGCGCCAAGCGTTGCTTCGAGCGCGCCGGACTCCTCGGGGAGTGGCAGAAGACCGTCAGCCAGGTGCGCATCGACCATCACCGCAAGAGCGGGTTCATGGGTGGCTTCGAGCGCCTGGTCGAAGGCGCGGGCCCCAGCGACGAGCCGTCCTTCATGGAACAGGCCAAGGCCCGCTTCCGAGGGCGTCACCGGAGAGCGTGATGAGGAGATCGGACCGCGACAGCGTCAACGGCACGACCGACCTGGAACACCTGGTCGTCGAGATCAGGACGGATGCCCATGGCGACGATGAGCAGCTCTGGGCCTTTCATCAGGCGCTCGTGGATGGCGTCGAGCTACCGTGCGATGCGTTCGTCATCGGCGAGCCGGTCGCCGTGATCGCCTTCGACTACGATGGAAACCAGCGGCGTGGCATCGTGGCCCGTTGCCGGCGCGAGGACGGCTCCGAGCACGTGGTCGCGGCATCGGAGGTCGTGCTCGCGCCGCGCGCGCAAGGAGGGCCAATCCTGGCGGCCTATCGCAAGTGGCTCGGCCTCGAGTCATTGCCCGAGCCAGCCGCACCGCCCACTCGGCGGAAGCGCCAGCACAAGGTGGGCGCGACGGACCTCGACTTGAGCCAACCGATCGAGCTCGTCGTCCTGTCGATCAAGGAGCGAGCCGCGCGCTGCCGGCTCCCTAGCACCGACCGCGTTATCAGCCTCCGCGCGAGCAGACTGTGGGACATCGTGCCCGGCGAGATCGCGGTGGTGAACCCGCGCAAGCTGTGGAGCTACGCCGGTCACCCGTACCTGTCGGGCGAGATCGAGTCTGCGCGACTCGACGTGGCCGCACTCGGCCTCACGCCGTTGGCACTGAAGGACGAAGGCGAGTGGGACCCCAAGGACGAATACTGGGGCGAGGAGGGCGAGCCCATCGACGAGTGGGCGAAGCCGATCATCGCTCGAGGTCCGAGACAGGCCTACGAGATGGAACAAGTCGTCCCGGGCAGGGATCCCGACGACTTCGACTCCGATCCAATCTGCGAGTCGAACGACCTCAAGGACGCCGGCGATGGAGCAGCCGCCTACAAGATCCTCATGGAGCTCTGTCAGGCCGACCTCCGCTGCCTCGACGCTCATGCGCACCTCGGCAACTTCGTCTTCGACCACAGGCCGAAGGACGCGATCCGTCACTACGAGGTCGGCGTCCGAATTGGCGAGCTATCCCTGCCTGCGGCCTTCGACGGTCTTCTGCCCTGGGGGCACATCGATAACCGCCCCTTCATGCGGTGCCTGCACGGGTATGGCCTGTGCCTCTGGCGGCTCGAGCGGTTCGAGGAAGCCGAGCGCGTCTTCGACCGGATGCTCTGGCTCAACCCCTCGGACAACCAGGGCGTGCGCTTCCTGATCGACGAGGTGCGAGCACGGACGGTGTGGGAAGACCGCGAAGAGAGATGAAGCCATGAGCGAATACCAGTACTACGAGTTCCAGGCGATCGACCGACCGCTGACGGCGAAGGAGATGAGTGAGCTGCGGACTTTCTCGACTCGGGCACGGATCACGCCAACGAGCTTCGTCAACGACTACTCCTTCGGCAGCTTCAAGGGCAACGAGGACGCCTGGATGGAGAAGTACTTCGACGCGTATCTCTACCTCGCCAACTGGGGCACCCACGTTCTCAAGCTCCGTCTGCCGTCGCGTCTGCTCGACGCGGCGACCGCCAAGACGTACTGCGGCGGCGACAGCGCCTTCGTCCGTGATAAGGCCGGCAAGGTCATCCTGTCATTCGTGTCCCAAGACGAGGAAGGTGGCGACTGGGTCGATGGCGAAGGCCACCTCTCGTCGATGATTTCGGTGCGAGCCGAGCTGGCGCGCGGCGATCTGCGGGCGCTCTACCTCGGCTGGCTCCTGCGAGCGCAGACCGGCGAGCTGGAGGATGACAACACGGAGCCGCCGGTGCCGGCCGGTCTCGGGCAGCTCAGCGCCTCCTTGGAGGGCCTGGTCGAGTTTTTGCGCATCGACAGCGACCTCCTGCATGTGGCCGCCGAGGTCAGCCCACCGATTGGTGACACAGGCCTCGACCGAGACGACGTGCGTGCCTGGGTGGGCAAGCTCTCGGCCAAGGAGAAGGATGAGCTCATCGCGAACCTCGTGATCGACGCCGACCACGCCCAGATCGCGGAGCTGCTGCAGCGGTTTCTCAAGGAGCGGGCCGGGAACGATACCGCGGCGACCACCGGAAGAACCGTGGGCCAGCTTCTTCGGGAAGCCGAGGCCTACACGACGGAGCGCGAACGTATCGAGGCCGAGAAGCGCGCCAAGGAGAAGACCCGACGTGAGCGCGAGGCGGCCATCGCCCGAGGGAAGCACCTCGACAGCCTCGTCGGCCGCGAGGGCAAGCTCTGGACCGAGGTCGACGTCCTCGTGGCCACGAAGCAGCCCAAGAACTACGACCAGGCGGTGAAGCTCCTTGTCGACCTGCGGGACCTCGCCGCTCGCGGCAAGAACGGCGACTTCGGTCTGCGCATCGAGGCGCTACGACAAGCGCAGGCGAAGAAGCCATCCTTCATCGATCGGCTCCGGAAGGCGGGACTGTTACGATGATCGACATGCACATGGTGGGCGCATGATGCGGTCCAAGTATTTCAGCCTACGAGGTGCAGCGGATTGAGACATGGATCTGTTCGGTCAACCCATATGGATCTGGCTGCTGCTGATCGCCGGCAGCTGGGTCGCGGCCACCATCTCGGCGGCCGCGGGGTTCGGCGGTGCGCTCCTGCTGCTGCCGCTGCTCTCGAACACGCTCGGGCCCCAGGCCGCGGTACCGGTCCTCACCGTGGCCCAGCTCCTGGGCAACCTCTCCCGAGTCGGCTTCGGAGTGCACCAGATCGCCTGGCGGCCGGTAGCCTGGTTCCTGCTCGGTGCCGTCCCCGCGAGCATCCTCGGCGCCCGGGTCTTCGTCGCGCTCCCCAGGGAATGGCTAATGGCCGGCATAGGGGTGGTCGTCATCCTGGTCGTGGTCGCGCGCCGCACACGGCTCATCAAGCGCTGGGATAGGAAGCACCAACTGGCCGGGGCAGGCGCGCTCGTCGGTTTCCTGTCGGCTGTGGCAGGAAGCGCAGGCCCACTGGGCGCCGCGGTCTTCCTGGGGCTCGATCTCGGGCCGGTGGTGTATGTCGCCAGCGAGGCGGTGACCGCGGTCGCCATGCACGTCACCAAAGCGGTGGTCTACCAACGCTACTCCCTCATCGGCTCGGTCGAGCTGGCCCAGGGAGTGATCCTCGGCCTCGCCATGGTGGCCGGCTCCTGGACAGGCAAGCGGATCATCGAGAAGCTGCCGAAGGAGAAGTTCGTCGTCTTCGTCGAGATTCTATTGGTTGTCACCGGGCTCCAGCTTCTCTTGAGCGCCGTCCTGTAGCAGGGTGATGCTCGATCTTGCTCGTGGAATGGAGGCGTTCGTTTGCTCTCGCTCATCATCAAGACCACCCAGTTTCTCGTCTACCACCTGCTGATCGTCGTCGTGGACCGAGTGAGCCGCCTGCCCCGCAGTGGCGTGCAGCCCGAGGTCGAGCGCATCCTCCGCGAGAACCTCGCCCTCAAGGCCCAGGTCCGCGCGCTGGTCCTCGAGCTGAAGAGCGAGCGCGGCACCCGACCGAAGGTGTCGCTCCGCACGAGGGCCGCACAGGTCTTCGCCTACCTCCTGACCCGAGGCGACAGCGCGTTCCAGAACTACTACCTCTCCGCGTCGGAGACGACCATCGAGCGGTGGGCGACCCGGCTCCGTCGTGGACCGTGGCCCTGGCGCAGGAGGAACCTGGGTGGCAGGCCACCTCTGGCGCAGGACCTAAAGGACCTCATCATCCGGCTCAAGACCGACAACCCGCTCTGGGGCGCGCACCGCATCAAGGACGAGCTCGCCCGCATGGGCGTCAGGGTCAGCGAGCCCACGATCCAGAAGGTGCTCCGCGAGAGCGGCTTCCAACCCGCCGGCGGCCACCCGCTGAACCTCGACAAGTGGCGCGCCGCGGTCAAAGACGCCATCTGGGCACTCGACTTCTTCTTCGTCCGCACGGCCAAGGGCGTCTGGCTCAACGTGCTGCTGGTGATCGACCTGCACACTAAGGAAATCCTCGAGCTGCGTGCCTGCGATGCATGGGGCCCGACGGCCGAGTGGACCATCCGCACCTTCGCCGCCGCGATCCATCGAGAGGGCCGTCAGCCCGGCGCCGTGGTCCACGACCACGGCACCCACTTCTTGGGCCAGTTCGAGCGCCAGCTCCGCGTGCTGGAGATCGAGAGACGCCGCACCCCGGTGGCCCTCCCGTTCGTGAACGGCACCGCCGAAAGGGCCATCAAGTCCGTGCGGCTCGAGATGCTGAACCACATCCGAGTGCGCGATGTCGAGGAGCTGCAGTGGTTCCTCGACGAGTACCGTGCCTTCTACAACGAGCACCGGGCCAACCAGGCCACCGAGGGCCAGACGCCGGCGGCCTTCGGCCGGGGCTCACCGGGCGCGGAGGTGATCGATCTGGACGAGGTGCGACGGCGAAGACTCGTGCGTCGACCCTTCGCCCACGGACTGCTGAATGCCTACGAGCTGGCGAACGAGGAGTTGGCCGCCGCCTGACCGGCAGCGGCCGGGGACAACGAGGATGAACATGGCGCCCGCGAGCGTCGTCGGTGTGGTGTACCTTGGCGTCGCCGGGACCGATGTCGTGGGCCTGGGCATCGGCCCCGATCGCCGTCACGGCGACCCGATCAGCGGCGATCTGCACCCGCGCTGCGCCTCGATCAGCGGTTTCTTGGGAGCAACGCGAAAGCCCGCGCAGGCACGCACCAGACCCCGTCCTCGGCGTTGCCCTCTCTGGCTGTCAACCTGACGACCAGCAATCCGCGAACGCGAAATCCCGCGTCCATCCGTAGACCGCCGCCGCGCCGCGGCCTGCAACTCCCTGTCGCTGCTCAGGTTCCTCGTTGTGGAATGGGTCGAAGTTCAGGCCGTCTGCGAGAGATTGGCGCGTCCGTCGAGGTTTCTTGGGGAGCCACGCACCGCATGGGCCAGGAGCGCAGCGTGCTGGTGTTCGTGCTCGTCACCGAGGGGACGATCGAGGAGAACCTCCTGGGCACGCTGGCGGCGAAACGCGATCTGTCGCTCGCGGCGCTGGACACGGAGTCCCAGGTCGAGTCGGTGAGCTTCGTGAGCAACATCGAGGAGTTGCGCGGCCGGCTCGAGATCCTGCTTGGCGCCAAGCCCGAGGCGCCGGTCGACGAGAGCGTGAAGCGGGAGGAGGAGCGTCTCGTACGGGAGCGCAAGGAGCGCGTCGCGATCGCGGGCGGGCAGCTCCTCTCCGCGGCGTTCTCGTTCCTCGGTGAGATGCTGCCGAAGCCGGCGGCGCCGGAGGTCGAGCACGCGACGGCGATCGCAGGGTCCATCCGCGCGAGCCTCGGCGACTGCTTCGAGACGGGTGAGGACGGCCGCGTGCGGTTCACGGTCACACTGAAGGACGCGGCGGCGATGGACGCGCTCGCTTCGTCGCTCGCCGCGCTCTTCAGCGCGACCGGGAGAACGGCGATCTCGGCGTAGCCGCTTCGTGCGTTGCGGTCGGGGTTCGACAGCACCTCGCGGATCAGATTGGTTCGATTTTCAGCTTCAAGGTTTCGCGGGAGCTGTCTTCGACGCCTTCGTGCACGCGGTACCCGATCGCCTTGTACCCCCGCAGCCGTCGCCCGAACATCTTAGCGAGCATGGGGACGGCGCGATCGACGTAGTCGAAGATCCGGACCTCTCTCTTCCCGCCACCGCGCCTTTCGAGGCGGCCCGCGTACTGGACGAGCGTCCCCTTCCACGAGACCGGGAGCGCGAGGAACAACGTGTCGAGGCGCGCGTCGTCGAACCCCTCGCCGATGTAGCGGCCGGTGGCGAGCACGAGGCGTTCCTGATCGCGCGGGATCTCTTCGAACCGCCGGGCGATCGCAGCGCGCTGCTTCGCGCCCATCCCGCCACGGAGGACGACGAGGTTGCGGGCGACGCCGAGTAATTTTCTCTCGAAGAACTCGAGGTGATCGCGCCTCTCGGTGAGCAGGATCGGCGAGCGGTGTTCTTCGAGCGCCGCCATGACGTCGTTCAGGATGTTCGTCTTCGAGCTCATTCTCGCTACTGCTGAGTACCGCACCGATGGTCTCGCGAACGTTCCCACTTCGTCGGAACACCGTCAATTCCGGGTCAGCCCAGGAGGGACGATCGACCCGGAGCGAGCCATGTCTTTTTGACAGAGGCCACGGATTTTCGCGACCAACCGCGTGATGCCTGTTCCTACTTCCACATCCGTGGGTCAAACGAGAACGCCTTCGGCGCGAGGATCTTCAGCGCCTTGTAGTCGGGGTGGGCCGGATTCAGCACGAAGTTGCGTTCGCTCGGAACGACGACCGACGGCACGCGCAGAAGGAGCGCGCTCCCGCCCTTCACCCACGCGCTGCCGAGCTTCTGCGTTTCCTCGGGCACGGGCTCCTCGCGCCACATCTTCGGCAAGCAGGCCTCGTCGAGCTCGTCGATCTCCACGTCGTCCGGGACGCGCACCTCGAACGAGACGAGCTCGATGCGCCGGGCGGCGACCGGCAGGTGGACGAACAGCTCGAGCGCGGCCAGAGAGAGGCTCTCGGACAAGTAGACCACCGGTGTGCCGGCGAGGTTCCAGCGGCCGCCCGCGAGGCGTGCCCCCTCGCCGTTGAACGCCTCGGCCTTGAGCGCCTTCTTGATGAGCCGGCAGAGGATCCTCATGAAAGGACACCGTGCTCGATCCGGGTCAGCAGATCCTCGACCGCTCTCGCGCCGGCCTCGGTGACGAGGAGATCGAGCGGCGTACGCTCATTGAGGCCGATCTGCGGGGAGTGGAGCCACTCCCGCGCCGATGCGGGGTCTTCGAACACCTCCGTGGCGCGCGCGTACACCTTGGCGACGCGGAACAACCTGTCGCTCACGATCGGCGACAATCTGCGGGATCGCGCGACGCGCATTCGCCCAAGCGTCTTCGGCGTCTTGCCGACGAGGGTCGACAGGAGCACGTCGGTGATGCCGAGATCCTCCTTGAGACGGTCGATCGCGGAGGACGGGAACCCCTCTTCGATGGATCGTGCGATCTCCAGCGAGCCGGTCCTCTTGCCCGCGCGGAGACCGAGGATGCCTGCGACTTCTTGAAACACGGGCGCTCCCTTCGTGAGTGCCGGTCTTCGACGACCGGACAAATTACATTTACAGAATAGACATGTTCCCAGTTGGGGTCAACGGCGATCGCGCAACCCGAGTACCGCTAGTTCGCGGGCGGTGGCGACCGCGCACCCGTAATCATCCCGGTCGCCGACTGGGAGCGCGGCGGGATCAAGGGCGCGTCCTGATCCGCAGGACGTGGATCGTCACTCCGATCCCGACCGCGGCGAGCAGCGCGCGCACCCACCACAGCCGCGGCGGGACCGCGAGCAGCGCCGAGGCGCCGAGCGAGATCCACAGGAGGGCGAGCGTCGCGATCTTCGAGCCGAGCGGCAACCCCTCGCCGTCCCGGTAGCGCCTGAGGTACTCGCCGAACAGGCGGTTCGTGAACAGCCAGCGGTGCAGCCGCTCGGAGCTGCGCACCCAGCACGCCGCGGCGAGCAGCAGAAAAGGCGTGGTCGGCAGCACCGGCACGAACGCCCCGACGACGCCGAGGGCGACGCAGACCGCCCCCGCCGCGACGAGCAGCCAGCGCCGGAACCGTTGCTGCGCCCGATCCCGGTTGTCCCGTTCGCCTTCCCGCAAAGCCGCCCCCTCGTATCCGCACTCTACCTGATCCCGAGCCGATCGGCGTATACTCGGCGCGTTTCACGAACGGAGGGTTTTTACATGCAACGAATCGTCATGATGTCCTCGGTCCTCTTGGGGTTCGCGCTCGGCCTCACCGCCTGCGGCGAGGGGAAGGCGCCGGCCGAGGACGCGAAGAAGGTCGACAAGGAGGTCGAGCCGCCCGCCCCGGCCTACGACAAGATCGAGCGGCTGCGCTTCAACCAGCTCGCGGTGCGGCTGAACCTGCCGCTCTACTGGGTGGCCGACGCGAACGCGAACAAGGCGATCGAACCCGCCGAGATCGCCGGCCTGCGCTTCTACCCGACGAAGGGCGAGTGGGTCGCGGACGGCCCGTTCACGAAGGCGTTCGAGGAGGCGTACGCGTCGATCGCGAAGCTCGAGGAGCAGCCGGACCCGGCCGGCGGACCCCCCGAGGAAAAGGCCCGCCGCGAGGCGGTGATCGAGGAGCTCGATCAGGGGCGGCCCACGCTCGTGCACAGTGACCTGCGCGGCCTCACCGACGAGGAGAGGAAGGTCGCCGCGGTGCTGCTCGACGCCGGCGACATCATCGACAGGCTCTACGCGCGCACCTCGGGCGTCTCGGCGCTCGCCGAGAAGATCCCGGCGGACGACGTCGCGAGCCGAAGCCTCTTCCGCCGCAACTGGGGCCCGCGCTGCGTCGCCCCCAAGACCGAGAAGAACCCCGCGTGCAGCGCGATCCCGGGCGCGCCCAAGCCCAAGGTCGACGTCTACCCGGCCGAGCTCCAGGACGACCAGGGCGCGTTCTGCCAGGCGCTCGAGAAGCGGACGAACGCGAAGGAGCTGTTCGCGCCGTTCGTCGTCGTGCGCGGCGCCGGCGATGCGCTCGCGGCGGTGCCGTACTCCGAGGCCTACAAGGAAGAGATGGGCGCGATCGCGGCGAAGCTCGACGAGGCCGCGGCGCTGGTCGCCGATCCGAGCGAGGCGGCCCTCAAGACCTACCTCTACGCCGCGGCGCAGGCGTTCCGCGACAACTTCTGGGAGCCCGCCGACGAGGCGTGGGCGAGGATGAGCGCGACGAACTCGAAGTGGTACCTGCGCGTCGCGCCCGACGAGACGTACTGGGAGCCGTGCAACCAGAAGGCCGGGTTCCACATGACGCTCGCGCGCATCAACCGCGACTCCCTCTCCTGGCAGGAGAAGCTCACGCCGATCCAGCAGGAGATGGAGGACCGGCTCGCGGCGCGGGTCGGCGCCCCGTACAAGGCGCGCCCCGTGACGTTCCACCTGCCGGACTTCATCGACATCGTCGTGAACTGCGGCGACGACCGCGACCCGATCGGCGCCACGATCGGCCAGAGCCTGCCGAACTGGGGCCCGGTCGCGAACGAGGGGCGCGGGCGCACCGTGGCGATGACCAACCTGTACACCGATCCGGACAGCCTCGCGACGCGGCGGACCCAGGCCTCGAGCCTGCTCGCCGCGGACACCATGGCGAGCTACACCGACGACGACGAGCCCGGCCTGCTCAACACGATCCTGCACGAGGCGACCCACAACCTCGGCCCGAGCCACGAGTACGCCGTCAAGGGCAGGACCGACGATCAGATCTTCGGCGGCAGCCTCGCGACGCTGGCGGAGGAGCTCAAGGCGCAGACCGGGGCGCTGTGGTACGTGGCCCTGCTCGTCGAGAAGGGGATCCTGACCCCCGAGCGGGCGCGCCAGGTTTACACGGACGCCTTCTTCTGGGCGTTCGGTCACATCTCCCGCGGCATGTACACCGACACCGGCCAGCGCAAGCCCTACAGCCAGCTGGCGGCGATCCAGACGGGCTTCCTCATGGACAAGGGCGCGGTGCGCTTCGACCCCGCGGCCAAGGCCGCGAACGGCACCGACACGGGCGCATTCGTCCTCGACTACGAGAAGCTGCCGGCCGCGATCGACGAGCTCATGAAGATCGTGGGCGACATCAAGGCGAAGGGCGACAAGGCCGCCGCGGAGGAGCTCGCGAAGAAGTACGTCGACGGCGACGTCGTGCCGATGAAGCTCATCGCCGAGCGCCTCCTGCGCTACCCGAAGGTCAGCTTCGTGTACGCCGTGGAGCACTGAGGCCCGCGCCACCCGCCTTCGTTCATGTTACGATCCGGACCGATGACACGCCGCACCGTGCACGCGCTCGCCCCCGCGCTCCTCGCGCTCCTCGCCGCCGGGGCGTGCAGCGACGAGCCGCCGTATGCGGCCGAGGACGGGGGGACCGATTCCGACTCGGACGCGGACTCTGACTCTGACACGGACACGGACGCGGACACCGACACCGACACCGAGCCCGAGTTCGCCCCCCTTTACGATCGGGAGTCGTTCCCGACGTTCGAGCTCACGATCCCGCAGCCGTGCGCCGACGCGCTCGCGATCTCGCCGTACGAATACTGTTCGGGCTCGGTCCGTTACCGGCCGACCGACGACCCGGCGGACGACGTCCTGTTCGAGAACGTGGGCATCCGGCTCAAGGGCCGCGCGTCGTTCCAGCCGCTCGACGGCAAGGCCGGGTTCAAGATCAAGCTCGACGAGTACGTCGACGGCCAGCGGCTCTTCGGCCTGCGCCGCCTGACCATGAACAACATGGTCCAGGACCCGTCGATGGTCCACGAGCGGCTCGGCTACCTCCTGTTCCGCGAGGCGGGCGTGCCGGCGCCGCTCGCGAACAACGCCCGCGTCTACGTCAACGGCGAGTACTACGGGCTCTACCTGAACCTCCAGACGCTCGACGACGAGCTCGTCGAGCACCTCTGGGACCCGGCGCCGGGGAACCTCTACGACACCAGCAACGACGCCTACTTCGTCGACTTCCTCCCGGAGTGGAAGGACTACTTCGTGCTGGAGACGAACACCGACGCGCCGGACACGTCCGATCTCGACGCGCTGATCGCTGCGGTGAACGGCCCGGACGGGACGTTCTTCGAGGACGCGGGGCTCCTCCTCGACTGGGACGAGCTGCTCGCCCTCGGCGCCGTGCAGGCGCTCATCGGCGACTGGGACGGCTACTTCGGCGCGCGCAACAACTACAAGGCGTACCACGAGCTCGAACGGGACAGGTTCATCCTCTTCCCGTGGGGGATCGACCAGACGTTCGGGCTCACCGACAGCCACCCCGAGGATCCGCTGTGGCACCTCGGCTACGCGCTCGACGGCTCCACGTCGGAGCGGGAGAACGGCTGGGTGTTCCTCCGCTGCAAGGCGGCGCCGGCCTGCCTCGATCTCTACATGCAGGCGGTCGACGCGGCGCTCGACGTCTGGGACTCGCTCGCGCTCGAGGACGAGCTCGACTTCGTCCTCGCGCAGATCGAGGCCGCGAAGCTCGAGGACCTGCGCAAGCCGTACTCGAACGAGCAGGCCGCGGTGTCCGCGGAGGCGACGCGGACGTTCCTGCTCGAGCGCGGCGACGTCGTCGCGGAGGATCTCGCCGCGGCCGGGTACTGACGGCGCCGGGCTACACCAGCGTTTCGCGCGGAGGAACGAAACGTTCCGGCCAGGCCTTGCGGATCCTCCGCGGCGTGCGCATGCTCATTGCACCAAGGAGGTTCCCCATGACTCTCAAGACGATTCTCTGCTCGGCGGCCGCGTTGCTGTTCGGCTGCTCGTCGGCCCAGCGCGCGGACGGCGGCGCCGGCCTGCTCCCCGCCGGATCCGACGCGCCGGAGCTCTCGGGCGTCGATCAGGACGGCGTGACGCACAACCTCAAAGAAGCGCTCGGGTCGCCCGCGGTCGTCTACTTCTACCCCAAGGACGAGACGCCCGGCTGCACCAAGGAGGCGTGCGCGTTCCGCGACGTGTGGAAGAAGTACGAGGCCGCGGGCGTGAAGCTGTTCGGCGTCTCCAGGGACACGGCCGCCTCCCACGCGGCGTTCGCGGGCAAGCACAAGCTGACGTTCCCCCTGATCTCGGACGAGAACGGCGCCTGGGCCGGGGCGTTCGGCGTGGCCACGCGGCTCGGCATGTACCAGCGGGTCACGTTCCTCCTCGGGCGGGACGGCAAGGTGAAGAAGGTCTATGATGACGTCAATCCAGGCATCCACGCGCTCGACGTGCTTAAGGACGTCGAGGCGCTCGCCGAGTGAGGAAGGGGAGGGAGACACATGAGAGTCGCCGTCATCGCGGGATCACTGGCGCTCGCGCTCGCGGTCGCCCCGTCGTGCCAGAAGTCCGAGAATCCGTCCGGCTCCGACACCGACTCGGACACCGATTCCGACTCGGACATCGACTCCGACACCGACACCGACACGGACTCGGACACGGACGCGGACTCGGATGCAGACTCCGGCCCGTCCGACCCGGCGTGCGCCATGCTCTACGCCGGCGAGTGTGCGGGCCTCGTCGCGGGGTGCGCCGCCTGCGGGGACGGCTCGGCCCCATACGAGCAGCTCGCCGACTGCGAGGCGGACGAGTGGTGCTGCGTGCCCGCACAGGCGCCCTCCAACGACTGCGAGCAAGGCGGGGGGATCTGCGTCCCGTTGACCGCCGAGAGCGAATGCCCGACCGGCTGGGAATCGGCGGAGACCGCGTGCGGCGGCGTGGGGGTGATGTGCTGCATTTCGTCCGACGCGTGCGCGTAGGCGCGCGACCGCTGCGCCCTAAGGCCGGCGCGCGGAACCGGCGTGCTTCTTCGCGGCGGGCTTCTTCGCGGCGTGCTTCTTCGCGGCCGGCTTCGCCTGGCGCGTCCGCGCCTTCGCCTTCTGCTTCCGCTTCAAGGCGGCGTAGCGGGCGATGTCCCCGCTGACCGAATGGATGGCGAACATCACGACGAGGGCGTCGTCGGCCCACCCGACGACCGGGATGGAGTCCGGCACCGCGTCCCTGGGGGAGATGAAGTACTCCAGCGCCGCGATGATCGCCGCCTTCGTCTCCCACATCATGACGAACTCGGGGTCGAACAGCATCTCGTAGAGCAGCTTGACCTGCTCGACCATGCCGTCGATCCAGCCGACCCCGGTCGAGCGATCCGGGAGCCTCGCGATCGCCTTGGGGAACCTCTTGCGGATCTTCTCCTCGTCGCCGGGCCTCACCTCGTCGATCTTCGACTCGTACAGCTTGAGCGCCTTCCGTTGCATCTCCCCTCCGTTGCGGTTCTCTCGATCCCCTGTCGTCTTCTTCGAGACCATAGCACAGCATCGCGCCGCGCCGCCGGGTCGGCGGTCAGGCAGGATCTCCCAGCGAAGGGTCAACGCTCGTCCCAGATCCGGCGGGCGGGATCCGCGAGCCAGGTTTCCACGTCGGCGCGTTCGAGCCCGAGGATCGCCTCGAGGTAGCGCAGCCTGCGTCTGTCGACGCGGCGGCCGCGCGTGCCCACGAGATAGTCCCGGATCCGCGCATCGCCGATGTCGCGCCGCAGCGCGCGAATCTCGTCCGCCGTTCCGTGGCCGAGCACGCGGCCGAGGACGAAGCTCCTATGCATCTCCCCGTCGACCGCTCCCGAAGCCACGTCCCAGAGCAGCGCGGCGCGCAGCGGCGCGGTGCAACCTGTCGAGGGCCGGCTCATGTGCCGGACGATACCACGGTCGCGGCTCACGGGCACGAATCCTACGCGCCCGCGAGCGCCGCCGCCTACTCGATCCGGCACGCCTCGTCGAACGGCAGCCTGGGCTGGCGGGGCTTGAGCGCCGAGGGCTCGCCGTGGCCCAGGTTGACGAGGAGGATCGATCTCCACTTGCCGTCCGGGAAGAACGCCCCGTCCACCGCCGCGTTGTCGAAGCCGGACATCGGGCCGCAGTCGAGCCCGAGCCCCCGCGCCGCGAGGATGCAGTACGCGCCCTGGAGCGCGGCGCTCAGGTACCCCATCCTTTGCCGCGCCTCGTCGGGCAGCCGCGCGAGCTCCGCGCCGAGCCCCGCGCTGTGCGGCGCGAGGACGGCCATCTTCTCGTGGAACTCCGTGTCGTACGCGACGATCGCCGTCGCCGCGGCCGCCATCACCTTCTCGACGTTGCCGGGCGCGAGCGCGGGCACGAGCCGCTCCTTGGCGGCAGGGCTCTTCACGAACACGAACCGCGCGGGCTGCGCGTTCATGGCGGTCGGCGCGAGGCGCAAAAGCTCGTACAGCTCGCGCAGCGTCTCGTCGGCGACGGGCTCGCCGCAAAACGCGCGGTGCGTGCGCGCCTCGGTGAACAGGAGCGCCCTGTGTGCGTCGTCCATGATCGGCATGGGATCCTCCTCGGGAACGGCGGCAGGCGGCCGCCCGATCAGGATACCACCGCACGCCCGGGCGCGCCGAAAACACCCCTCAAACCCCGCATCCGTGTTATCTTCGCCCGGCTTTTTCGAGGGCCGCCCACGACGGGGCGACCCCTTTGACACGGGACTCGACATGACCGACGACAAGACCGCTTTCGACTACAAGACCACCATCTGCCTCCCGAAGACCGAGTTCCCGATGAAGGCGAGCCTCGCCAAGCGCGAGCCCGAGGAGATCCGCTTCTGGGAGGAGAGTCGCATCTACGAGAAGCTGCTCGACCAGACCGAGGCCGGCCCGCGCTTCGTGTTCCACGACGGCCCGCCGTACGCGAACGGCTCGATCCACCACGGGCACGTCCTGAACAAGGTGCTCAAGGACATCGTGGTGAAGTACCGCTCCCTCAAGGGGTGCCACGTCCGGTACATCCCGGGCTGGGACTGCCACGGCCTGCCTATCGAGCTGAACGCGGAGCGGGAGCTCGGCAAGCCGGCGGACACGGCCGACAAGCTGTCGATCCGCAGGCGGTGCGAGCAGTTCGCGATCAAGTGGTCGAACGTGCAGATGGAGGAGTTCAAGCGGCTCGGCGTCTTCTCCCTCTGGAATGAGTCGTACAGGACCATCGACAAGGACTACGAGCAGACGATCGTCGAGGAGCTCGCGACGATCATCGAGAAGGGGATGCTCTACCGCGGCCGCAAGCCGGTGTACTGGTGCGCGAGCTGCCGCACCGCGCTCGCCGAGGCCGAGGTGGAGTACCACGACCACGTGTCGCCGTCGGTGTACGTGAAGTACCCGGCCGTCGACCGCGAGGCGCTCGAGCGCGCGCTCGGTCTCGAGCCCGACGGATCGCCCCTCTCCGTGATGATCTGGACCACCACCCCGTGGACGCTCCCGGCGTCGCTCGTGATCGCCGTGCACCCAACCTACCGTTACCGGGCGTTCCGCGTGAACGGCGAGCGGATCGTCGTCGCCGAGGAGATGGCGAAGGCCGCGTTCGGGGACTGCCGGGTCGCGGCCGAGCCCGTCGGGGAGACGGCCGCGGGCGCGGCGCTCGAGAAGCAGCGCTGCCGGCACCCGTTCCTCGATCGGGAGATCCCGATCCTGCTCGCGGACTACGTCACGCTCGACGCGGGCACGGGCTGCGTGCACACGGCGCCCGGCCACGGCCAGGAGGACTACGTGCTCTGCGCGGCCCACGGGATCGACGTGTACGCGCCAGTCGACGAGCAGGGCCGGTTCGAGGACGATGTCGAAAGGTGGAAGGGCGAGCTCGTGTGGGACGCGAACCCCAAGATCGTGAGGTTCCTCCACGACTCGGGATCGCTCCTGAACCCGCCCGGGCAGAGCCTCCGCCACCAGTACCCGGTGTGCTGGCGCTGCAAGCAGCCGATCATCTTCCGCGCCACGCCGCAGTGGTTCGTCTCCATGGACGTGGCGGGGCTGCGGAGAGACGCGCTCGCGCAGATCGACGAGACGCGCTGGATCCCGCCGTGGGGCAGGGACCGCATCTACGGCATGGTCGAGAGCCGCCCCGACTGGTGCATCTCGCGCCAGCGGCTGTGGGGCGTGCCGCTGCCGTTCTTCACCTGCACGGGCTGCGGCGAGAAGCTCGTGGACGCGAAGGTCGCGCGGCACGTCGCACGGATCTTCGGCGAGCGCGGGAGCGACGCGTGGTTCGAGCTCGAGGCCTCGGCGCTCCTCCCGCCCGGCGCGAAGTGCGCGGCGTGCGGCGGGACGGCGTTCGACAAGGAGGAGAACATCGTCGACGTCTGGTTCGAGTCCGGCGTGAGCTGGGCCGCGGTGGCGGCGAAGCGCAAGGGGATGTCGATTCCCGTCGACCTCTACCTCGAGGGCGCGGATCAGCACCGCGGCTGGTTCCACACCGCGCTGCTCACCGCGACGGCGACGCGCGGGCACGCGCCGTACAGGACGGTGCTCACCCACGGGTTCATCTGCAACGAGAAGGGCGAGATCCTCTCGAAGAGCCAGAAGAACTTCGTGCCGCCCGCGAAGACGATCGACGAGCAGGGCGCCGAGATCCTGCGCCTGTGGGTCGGCTACGAGGACTACCGCTCGGACATCGTGTACTCGCCGGACATCATCCGCAGCCTCGTCGACTCGTACCGGAAGATCCGCAACACGTTCCGGTTCATGCTCGGCAACCTCGACGGGTTCGATCCCGGGCGCGACGCGGTCGAGGCGGCGAAGATGCCCGAACTCGATCGCTGGATGCTCGCGCGGTTCGGCAAGTACCTCGCGCGGCTCGACCGGGCGTACGACGAGTACAACTTCCATCACGTGTTCCACGCGACGATCGAGCTCGTCACGGTCGAGCTGTCCGCGTTCTACCTCGACGTCATCAAGGACCGCCTGTACTGCGAGGCGGCGGGGGGCGACCTGCGGCGGTCGGCGCAGACTGCGCTCTGGATCATGGCGCGGGACATGGCGCGCGCCCTGTCGCCGATCCTCAGCTTCACGGCCGAGGAGGTCTGGCGCCACCTGCCGGGCGGCGGCGGCGCGGAGTCGGTGTTCCTCGCCGGCTTCCCGGCGCCGGATCCGGCGTTCGACGACGACGCGCTCCTCGAGCGGTGGACCGCGCTCAGGGACATAAGGCGCGAGGTGACGAAGGTGCTCGAGGCGATGCGCGCGGAGAAGAGGATCGGCAACGCGCTCGAGGCCGAGGTGACGCTCAAGGCGAGCGGGGCGACGCTCGCGCTCCTCGCGGGCTTCGGCGACGAGCTGCTGACGGAGATCTTCCTCGTCTCCTCGGTTCGAGTCGAGGAGGGGGCGGGCGAGCTCGAGGTGAAGGCCTCGCCCTGCGGCGCGACCAAGTGCCCGCGCTGCTGGCGGCTCGGCCACGGGATCGGAACGGACCCGAAGCGCCCCGAGCTCTGCGCCCGCTGCGCCGCGGTGATCGCGGGGATGACGAGTTAGGGCGCGCGAGAAAGTGCGTACTGCGTGTGCCGTCCTTTGCCTCAAGGTCCATCATCACGGGTAAGATGAGCGTGGTCGTACAAGCCGTCCATGCCCCGAACCTGCCCTGATCCGCACATGTCACAGGATCGACAGGCGTCAATCGTTCCACCCGTTGCGGATCTTCTCGGATGGCGATAATATGCCCGCAGGTAGTCGATGAACCGTGACGTGCGTTGGGGGATCGGCGTCGCGACGAGAAGATGCTCTGATCGACGCCGGTTCTCGTCCGCGCACACTGGGGGAGGACGGGACATGACGAACAACACAAGTCGTGCATGGATGGTCTTGGCGATCACCACCCTGGTTCTCGGCGCCTGGTCTGCTGGAGTCTCAGCGGACGAATGTGTGCCGCAGATAAGTGTTGGAGTGCGGACATGCGATGTAATTACACTGCCGGGGACCTGCCCCGATGGCGTTGCTGATATGTATCGCGTGAATTATGCCAACGACAAAGAAGCACACGACTACCTCAAGGACCTCGATGAGGACGTGGACGACACCGGGGTACAGTACCTGGCGCTGATACAACTCGGCGATCCGAAGTACCTCAACCTCCAGTTGGACGAGGAGGCCACGACTCTGAAGCCGGACACCGAGATGTGGGCTGTGCGCGTGACGAAGGATGCGGACAACAGGGACGTGACGAAGCCGGCGATCCTGCTTGCCGCGGGGGTCCACCCGCAGGAGTGGATCGCGCAGGAGACCGCGCTCGGCTTGGTGGACTGGCTCGTGCGGGCCGCCCACGGCGTTGCGCCGTACAACGATCCGGACGAGGTTGCGCGGGTACAGTCACTCCTGGAAGAGCGAGAAATCTGGTTCGTCGTGATCGCGAACCCGGTGGGCCGCGAGGTCGAGGCGGAGCACGGGAACTGGGGCACCCCGGTCTACAGCGAGGTGCGGAAGAACCGGCAGTGGGAGCCGGAGTTCGTGTGCTCCGAGAGCTGGATCCAGCCGACGGGCGGGGGCCGGTGCTGGCCTGAGGGATCCGACCACACAACCGGCTACCCGAAGACGGACGAGGGTGCAGATCCCCAGCACTGGTTCGATCCCGGGATCAACGTCGGCGCCAACTTCTCGCACGGATGGTCGCGACAGGAGAGCGTGCTCTTCCACCGGCGCCTGATCTTCGACGACGCGCAGGCTTCCGGCGCGCACGACTTCGCTCCGGAGCAGTACGACTGCGTGGCCGACGACCCCGACGAAGCGGACCAGAATTGCGTCGACGAATTCGGCGCGGACCACGGCCACTGCGTCGAGTACTGGATGGGGGCGGAAGACGGCAGCGGCAACAAGGAGTACGAGTACGGATGTTTCGTGGATACTCCGAGGACGAGCCTTGCCGGCGCAAACGGATGCGAGAGCCACGTCGATTGGGGCGTTCCCGATGCCAGGGGGATCCTGCACGAGCATTGCCTCGAGATCGAGACTTCCGTCGGTAACATGTGGGTACCTTGGGAGTGCGGTGACTCAACTGCTTTGGTGTACGGTGATCCGCCTGGTCTCAATGATGTCTCTATCGATTGCGGCGTGGGCGCCCCTCCGTCTCAGTGCCCAGATGCTCTTCCAAGCCAGATGCTCGACCACTGCCGGAACGGAACGCTGCGAACATGTGACACAGACGATGATTGCCACTATGTCAGCGGTGGTCGATTGCCGGGCAATTTCCATACGACATCGATGGATGACGGAAGCACGCAGGCACCGCACTGGATGGACGTCACGGGGATGGACGCCAACCTCTACTGCCACGAGGACGGGTACTGCGCCGTGGACGACCGCCGCACGTGCTGTCACAACCAGTACGGCGGCCAGCGACCGTTCGAGTCGATCGAGGCGCGGCTGCTCCGCGAGCTCGTGAACAACGTGCCGTTCCGCGCCGTGGTCGACATGCACTCGTCGGCCAATTCGCTGAAGTTCCGATGCCCGAACTCGGGCGGCGGCTGCGGCGGCAACAACGACTTTTTCGAGAACGGCCAAGCGCTCGAGGCCCGGATGGTGCTCGTTTACAACGCCGCAGCAGAGGATCACTGGGATGCCAACGCTTGGGAGGAGCTGGGAGCGTTCCAGGAGTTTCTCGAGCTGGCGGTCGACAACGAGACGACCCGCAGCCAGGGGTTCGGGTACCTCGCAGGGTGGACTTCGGGGAAGCCCGAACCCGGTGCCTGGCTCGGCGAGTTGCACAATTTCGACAACGACACGTTGAAGGCGCTACCGTTGTTCACGTGGGA
>JALNZK010000036.1 GCA_023229365.1 Pseudomonadota bacterium
GCAGCCGCTCGCCGACGTAGCGCTTCAGATCGAACACGAGCCCCGCCCGGATGATCTGAACGATAGGCGGCGTGCCGCCGGCCTCTCGCACCTTCACGTCTCCGAGGTACCGGTGATCCCACTGCGAGGTGTACAGCACGGTGCCGCCGCCGGGCTCGACCGGGACGCTGCTCGTGAACAGGGCGCGGTTCGCCGCGAGGATGCCGGGGGTCTGCGGTCCGCCCAGGAACTTGTGCGTCGAGATGAAGATGGCGTCCTTGCGGAGCGCGGGATCCCCGCCCGGGTGCATGTCGATCTTCACGTACGGCGCCGCGGCGGCGTAGTCGAAGAAGGCGCTCCCGCCGTGCGCGTGCATGACGCGGGCGAGGGCGTCCACGTCGTTCAGGATGCCGGTGACGTTCGACGCTGCCGAGAACGTGCCGAGCTTCTGCGCGCGCGCCTCGACCTCGGGCGCCGCGAGCTGCCTGTCGAGGTCGCGCCAGTCGATGCGGCCCACCTTGTCGAACCCGATGAACCGCGTCTCGCCGACGGTCTCTCGCCAGGCGAGGTCGTTGGAGTGGTGCTCCATCATGGAGCGGAAGATGATCGGCCGGCACTCGGCCGGGAGCTTCGTCTCGCAGCCGCAGACGCGGGAGATCTGCTCCGGCACGCGGATGCCGAGCGCCAGGACGAGCCTGTTGATCGCGGCGGTCGAGCCCGCGCCGGTGAACACGAGGACGTCGTCGTCGGTTGCGCCGATCGCCGCCGTGACGCTGCCGTACGCCCGCTCCACGAAGAAGGTCATCTGGCGGCCGGACGTGTTGCTCTCGGTGTGCGTGTTCGCCATGTGCGGCAGCACCCGCGTCCGGAGGAGCTCCTCTATGGGCGTGAACGGGAGACCGGACGCGATGTAGTCGAAGTACGCGCGCCGCTTGCGCCCGAACGGCGTCTCGATGAACGTGTCGCGGCTCGCGAGGTTCTCCCGCAGGTAGCGGAGCTTGGGGTCGTCCAGGATGGTCATCGACGGGGACTCTACCGGCGGCGGTGCGGATTGTCGATCTCAAGCTTCTTCGTCTTGCGCCACAGCGTCGTCGGCGAGAGGCCGAGCGCCTCGGCGATCGTCAATTTTTCGATCGGGCCCGCGGCATCACGCAGCGTGCGTCCGTCTTGGCGAAGTCGCGGTCCAGCGTGAGGATCGCGCATCGCGCCGTCGCCGCGAGGGCGTAGGCGAAGCAGTCGCCGAGGTTCAGCGGGTACGCGAGCCGGGCCGCTGCCGCGATCCGGGCCTGCTCGACGTCGGGCGGAACGAACTCGATGCCGCTCGCCAGTAGCTGCGCCTCGAGCGGGTCCGCGTTCCCGGGTTGCCGATCGCGCAGGAGGATGAGCGCCTCTGCCAGGTTCACCGTGCTCATCTTGAGCTCGCCGGCTTCCTCGTTGAGCTTGCGCGCGACCCAGGCGGCGTCGGGCTCGTCGAACAGCACGGCGAGCAGCGCGGAGGTGTCGATCACCAAAGGCTACCTCCACAGATCGTCGTGGCTCGCGAAGCGCGGGCGCGGGTTGCCCTCGCCGCCGAGCGCCAGCCCGATCCACGCCGTGAAGTCCTCGACCGGCGCCGCGGCGGTGGCCCGCTCCGACGCCTCGGCGACGGCGGTGCGGATCGCATCCGACTTGCTGCGGAGGCCGCGCGCGCGCATCAGCCTGGCGAGCGCCGCGTCGAACTCGGGCGTCACGTTGATGTTGATCTGGCCCATGGGAACCTCCCCTATACAGTAGTCTATACAGATACCACGGGAGGTCAAGGCGATCGGCCGGCGGAGGGAACCGCGACTCGGATGGGACCTCTCGGCGAAAGGCGCCTACCTTCGGCGGTGCGGGTTGTCGATCTCGAGCTTCTTCATCTTGCGCCAGAGCGTCGTCGGCGAGAGGCCGAGCGCTTCGGCGGCCTCGTCCGTGCTCTCGTAGTGCACGAGCGCCGCGCGGATCGCCTGGCGCTCGGTCACGGAGACGATGTCGTCGAGGGTCTGGCGCCCCTTGGGCGCGTCCTCGGAGGAGGGCACGAGGTCGCCGAGCATGATCTCGCCGTCCACCGTCAGCGCCACCGCCTGCTCGAGGAGGTTCTCGAGCTCGCGCACGTTGCCCGGGAAGTTGTACGCGATGAGCCGCTCCATCGCGCCCTTGCCGAGGCGAACGGTCCGCCCCATTTCCTTGGAGTACTTCTTGAGGAAGTGCTCGACGAGCAGCGGGACGTCCTCCGGGCGCTCGCGCAGCGGCGGCACGCGGAAGCGCGCGACGTTGAGCCGGTAGTACAGATCCTCTCGGAACCGCTTCTCGGCGATCGCCTTCTGCAGGTCCTGGTTGGTCGCGGCGATGACGCGGATGTCCACCTGGATCGACTTGTTGTCGCCGACGCGCTTGATCTCGCGCTCCTGGATCGCGCGCAGCAGCTTGGCCTGGAACGACGGCGACGTCTCCCCGATCTCGTCGAAGAAGAAGGTCCCGCCTTCGGCCTCCTCGAACAGCCCCTTGCGCGTGCTCACGGCGCCCGTGAACGCGCCGCGCGTGTGCCCGAACAGCTCGCTCTCGAGGAGCGTCTCGCTGATCGCCGCGCAGTTGACCGGCACGAACGGCCGGCTGCCGCGCTTCGAGTTCGCGTGGATCGCCTTGGCGATCAGCTCCTTGCCGGTGCCGCTCTCGCCGGTGATCAGCACGGTCGTGTCGGTCGGCGCGATCTTGATGATGCGCGTCAGGATCTCGCGCATCGCCTGCGAGCGGCCGATGATGTTCTCGAACGCGTAGCGCTCCTTGAACTCCTGCGTGAGCAGCGACACCTCGCCGGACAGCCAGCGCCGCTCGAGCGCCTTGTCGACCTTGACGAGCAGCTCGTCCTCGGTGAACGGCTTCTGGATGTAGTCCCACGCGCCGAGCCGCATCGCCTCGACCGCGGTCTCGATCGTGCCGTACGCGGTCATCACGATCACCTCGCTGAGCGGGCTCGCCTCGCGCACGTGCCTGAGCACCGCGATACCGTCGACCTTGCCCATCCGCAGATCCGTGATCACGAGGTCGTACGCCTCGTCGTCGATCGCCTCGACCGCGTCCGAGCCGTCCTTGCCCTCGGCGACGTCGTGGCCCGCGCCGCGCAGCATGATCGCGAGCGTCGTGCGCATGTTCTTCTGATCGTCGACGATGAGAATCCGCGCCACGTCGCGCTCCTCTCCCGAGACTGCTCCAGCTTCGTGTAGGGTGAATATAACAGGGTTCGCCGTTTCCACAACCCGGGACGAGCGCCGAAATATTTTCAACCGCGCGGGCGCGGAACGTGCCACAGTGACGGGTGGTTGCCGGATCCCATGTCGGGCCGCGCAACGAACAAAAAGGGGAGATCATGAGCTGGAAACGAATCGTTCTTCTGGCGCTGGCGCTCGCCGTCGGCGGTCCGGGCCTCGGGTGCGACGAGGGCGGATCGGGCTCGGACAGCGACTCGGACGGGGACTCGGATTCCGATTCCGACTCCGACTCGGACTCGGATTCGGACTCCGACGCCGACTCGGACACGGATTCCGATTCGGACACGGACTCGGACACGGACTCGGACACGGACTCGGACACGGATGCGGACACGGACGCGGACTCGGACTACCCGGCCGGACCGTACGGCTTCACGCCCTCCATGCTGTGGGGCGAGACGACCGGCGAGTGGACCGACGACGGCGACATCATCCCGAACATCTGCCTGCCGGACGCGAACGGCACCGAGCGCTGCCTCGGCGACCTCTACGGGAGCGCGGCGTACCAGATCGTGATCGTCGATTTCACGACGATGTGGTGCCCCTACTGCATCGATGCCGCCGTGGGCGAGCAAGATTTCGTCGACTACCTCGGGGACAACGGTTGGGACGTGGAGTGGATCTCCATTCTGGAGCAGGACGCGTCGTACGGGACGGTGAGCCAATCCGAGGCGTCCGACTTCGCCATTGACTACGGCCTGGATCCGGCGACGGTGCTCTACGACGCCACGCAGGAGTGGGCAGCCGAGGCGGTGCCGACCGGCTTCCCGACGATCTACACCGTGCACACCACGAACATGCTCATCTGGGACATGACCGAGGGATGGATCGATCCGAGCGGGTCCGACTGGGCCGAGTTCCTGGCCTGGTGGCCCCCCTTCCTGGACTACTGCGACGGCCAGTCCGGATCCTAGGCGGCCGGGCGCGCAGCAGCCCATGAACCGCTCATAATTCTTCGACAATTTCGGATCGCTGTTTTCCCGCGCCGCCCGGTTGACACCTCGACGTACGTGTTTACATTGTGCCCACCTCGCGCGGCGATGAATTCGCGCGGGGACGTGAGGAGGAGCGGAAATGGGCAAGATCATCGGCATCGACCTGGGGACGACGAACAGCGTCGTGGCGGTCATCGAGGGCAAGGATCCGATCGTCATCGCGAACGAGGAGGGCGGCCGCACGACGCCGTCGGTCGTGGCGTGGGACGACCAGGGCGAGATCCTCGTCGGGCAGATCGCGAAGCGGCAGGCGATCACGAACCCCGAGAACACCGTGTTCTCGATCAAGCGGTTCATGGGCCGCAAGCAGGGCGAGGTCCGCGAGGAGATGTCGATGGTGTCGTACAAGGTCGTCGAGGCCGCGAACGGCGACGCCCAGGTCGAGATAAAGGGGAAGAGGTTCGCGCCCCCCGAGATCTCCGCGCGCGTGCTCATGAAGCTCAAGAAGGCGGCGGAGGACTACCTCGGCGAGAAGGTCACCGAGGCGGTGATCACCGTGCCCGCGTACTTCAACGACTCGCAGCGCCAGGCGACCAAGGACGCCGGGCGCATCGCCGGGCTCGAGGTGAAGCGCATCGTCAACGAGCCCACCGCGGCGGCGCTCGCGTACGGCCTCGACAAGAAGAAGGACGAGGTGATCGCGGTCTACGACTTCGGCGGCGGCACCTTCGACATCTCCATCCTCGAGGTCGGCGACAACGTCGTGCAGGTGATCTCGACGAACGGCGACACGCACCTCGGCGGCGACAACATCGACCAGCGGGTGATCGAGTACCTGATCGCCGAGTTCCGCAAGGACCAGGGGATCGACGTCTCCAAGGACAAGATGGTTCTCCAGCGGCTCAAGGAGGCGGCCGAGAAGGCGAAGATCGAGCTGTCGGCGCTCATGGAGACGCAGATCAACCTGCCGTTCCTCACGGCGGACGCCTCCGGGCCGAAGCACATGAACCTGCGCCTCTCGCGCGCCAAGTTCGAGTCGATGATCGAGGATCTCGTGGAGCGCACGCTCGAGCCGACGCGCAAGGCGCTCGCCGACGCGAACAAGCGGCCGAGCGACATCAACCAGGTCGTCCTGGTCGGCGGCTCGACGCGCATCCCGATGGTGCAGAAGAAGGTCGGCGAGCTGTTCGGCCGCGAGCCGCACAAGGGCGTGAACCCGGACGAGGTCGTGGCGCTCGGCGCCGCGGTCCAGGCGGGCGTGCTCTCGGGGGACGTGAAGGATCTCCTGCTGCTCGACGTGACGCCGCTCTCGCTCGGCGTCGAGACGCTCGGCGGCGTGGCGACCGTCATGATCCCGCGCAACACGACGATCCCGGCGAAGAAGGCCGAGATCTACTCGACCGCGTCGGACAGCCAGACGTCGGTCGAGATCCACGTGCTGCAGGGCGAGCGCAGCATGGCGCGGGACAACAGGACGCTCGGCCGCTTCCACCTCGAGGGGCTCATGCCGGCGCCGCGCGGCGTGCCGAAGATCGAGGTGACGTTCGACATCGACGCGAACGGCATCGTCAACGTGTCCGCCAAGGACATGGCGACCGGCAAGGAGCAGCGGATCACGATCACCGCGTCGTCCGGCCTCGTGGACGCGGAGATCGACCGCATGGTCAAGGACGCCGAGAAGAACAAGGCCGAGGACGAGCAGCGGCGCAAGGACATCGAGATCAAGAACCGCGCCGAGCAGCTCGCCTACGCCACGGAGAAGACGCTCGACGAGCACAAGGACAAGATCCCGGCGGACGCCCAGGCGACCATCCGCGAGGCGATCACCTCGCTGCGCGCCGCGATCGGCACCGGCGAGACCGCGAAGATCGAGGCCGAGATGGAGAAGCTCACCAAGGCGTCGCACAAGATCGCCGAGGTGATGTATCAGGCTGCGGCCGCCCAGGGGCCGCAGGATCCGGGCGCGGGTCCCGGCGCCGGCCCCGAGGATTCCGGACCGACCGCCTCGTCCGGCGGCGCGCCCAAGTCCAAGGACGGCGACGTCATCGACGCGGAGTTCGAGGAGAACAAGGACTGAGTCAGGGTCCGTCCGCGAAGAAGCACGACATCGACAGCTGTCGGCCAGCGACCTCGGTTCTGACCGCGTTTGTCGGCGCGACGACGTACTGGCACGCATGTGAGCAATCGGAACCCGTGGCGCCTGGGCACGGCGCACAGTCCGAGCATTGGTCGTCGCCGCAGTCGGTCAGCCCGTCGCCGTCGTTGTCGACACCGTCGTCGCACGCCTCGGAGAAGTCTTCGTCGCCGAGGTTCTCGCAGTAGAACCAACCGAACCCTCCGGCGATCGCGGCGCGCTGCGCGTCGGTCATGTCGCCGCACTCGAGCTCTGTGGGCAGCTTGGGGAGCGGGCAGTACATGTACGTCGTTTCCTCCCCATCGTCCGACGCTTCCTTCTTGATGGTCGGGTATGCGCCGCCGAATACCGCCGGGCACGTCTCGCCTTCGTTGATGTACTCCACCGTGAGGTCGCACTCGGACGTCTTGGCGGAGGCATCCCACGGCAGCGCCCATTGGAAGCAGCTGACCCACGCATGCGCCACTATCAGTCGCGCGAGCCCGTCCATGGCCGGGCCCCAGTCGGCGTTGCAGATCGAGGAGACGTAGCCCAAGTTGCCGAATCCTTCTGCGGCGAGCTCCACGAACCTACGGCCCGGCTCGGCCCGCGTCACCTCCTCGGAATCGGCGCTGCGCGTGCACGCCGGACGGAACGACCAGGCGAGATTGTCCGGCGCGTTCGGTTGTTCCGGCACGAGTTGCATGGCGTCCTGCTCGAGGCAGTCGCCCAGCTGGTCGCCGCGGCCCTGGCAGGTGTCGGCCCCGATACCCTCGTTTGGCACGCCGGTGATCGCTGCGAAGACGACGCCGCCTATGTATTTGTTTTCCGTGAGGGCTTCATAGAGATGGCTTGCCGGAAAGAGGTGCTCCGGATGCTCGCCGCACGCGAGGCCGGCCTTCATCTCTGCCGGATCCGCGATCTCGCTCTCGGCGAACAGCGCCTCGCCGTTCAGCATCGAGCAGTCGTCCGCGTCGCTCACGATGAGCACCGCAAGGAGGTGCTTGAGTTGAGTGAACCCCCACTGGTCCTCCCGGTCGAAAGCCGTCACAGCAGCCTGGAGCGGCTGTCGGATCATGCACCCGTCCATGCCCTGCAGCGCGAGGCACGCGGCCTGCACGGCGGGGGTGTCGACCTGTTGGATCCACGACGTCTCAACCCACGGCGCGTCGAGCGCCGGGCACGGGACACCGTCGCCGCCGATTATTGCCTCTACCGCCTTGATCCCCTGGAACATGCCATCGTCGCCGAGACCGGTGCACCCCGCGGGAACCTCGCCGGGCCAGGATGCGTCGTTCTCCTCGCCATCCGAGGAGAGGCCCATGTTCGAGGTCACGACCGCGAAGCGCAGCTCGTCGATCGCCGCGAAAGGCCCGGTCCCAGTCGGAGCCGTGAGCGCCACGACGAGATCATGAAGCGACGAGGCGAGGATCGCCTGCTCCTCGGCCATCGATGCGGAGGTGTCCACCACCACGAGCAGATCCACGCCCGGAAAATAGCCCAACCACGCGTCGTCGATGTCCAAACGGTAGGAGATCGGACCGGCGGGCGCGGTTTCGAGATCGGAACACGCGCACCCAAAGGCGCCGAGCACGGCGAAAAGCGCGATGGCGAACGGTCGGAGGCATGAGTCTTTCACGTCCCTATTGTACGCAATCCGCGCGACACCGGTAAGGTCCGGCAAGGTGGTCCGGCAAGGTGGTCCGGCAAGGTGTCGTAACCTTCCAATTTCCATTTTCCCCGCTCTTTCGGAAACGCCAGCGATGCATCGCTTCACGCGAAGAACCGCAGCCTGGACCGCCGGAAATTGGAAATTGGAAGGTTACGACACCTTCGACCACCTTCGACGGCGCCGGCCCCGAGGATTCCGGACCGACCGCCTCGTCCGGCGGCGCGCCCAAGTCCAAGGACGGCGACGTCATCGACGCGGAGTTCGAGGAGAACAAGGACTGAGTCAGGGTCCGTCCGCGAAGAAGCACGACATCGACAGCTGTCGGCCAGCGACCTCGGTTCTGACCGCGTTTGTCGGCGCGACGACGTACTGGCACGCATGAAGTAAGGAGTAAGGTGTCGTAACCTTCGACAGGACTTCGCTTCGAGACGCTCGCTCCTGCTTCCTACGCCCCCATCGGCATTCGTGCTATAGACCGCCCCATGATGCGGACGATCGCGAGCGGCGTGATCGCGGGCCTCCTGGGCGCGGGCGCCGCGGCCCTGCTCGAGGCGGCGCTCGGCGCGAACGGGCCGTTCCTCCCGGCGCTCGGCGCGGCGCTCGGGCTGCTCGCCCCGCTCGGCCTCGCGGTCGGAGTCGGCCTGCTGATCGCCCGCGCGCTGCTGCCCGAGGAGCTGCGGCCTCGCGCCTTCCTCGCGAGGCTCGGCGCGCGCTCGGACGCGAAGCTCTCCGCGTCGATCCTCGTCCTCGCGATCTTCGTCCTCGTCGGCGCCGCGCTCCTCTACAGGATCGCCTTCTTCTTCCTCACGCGCTTCCACCACCACGGGCTCGCGGGGCTCGCGTTCGGCCTCTCGGCGCTCGCGTTCGCCGCGATCTGGATTCTGGCCGCGCGCAGGATCGCCCGAGGCCTCGCGTCGCTGCTCGACCGCCTGCCGCCCGGGCTCGCGTTCGTTCGCCGCCCGTCCGCCGCGCTCGTCGTCGCGCTCGCCGCCGCCGCCGCCGCGCTCGTGCCGCCGATCGTCGAGGGGCCGGGCGCGACCGGCGCCTTCGGGTTCGTGGGGTTCGCCCGCAAGGACGGCCTCGGCCTCGCGCCGCTCGCCGCGCTGGCGGTCATGGCCGCGGTCGCGTGCGCGGCGCTCTGGCTCCTCCTCCCCGGCCGCGGGCGCGGCGGAACCCTCGTCGCGATCCTCTGCCTCGGGCTCGGGCTGGCGGGTCCCATCGCGGCGAACGCGATCGCCAGAGGAGAGCCGCGCGCGCTCGAGCGGCTCGACGACGCCGGCGCTGTCTCGCGGCTCGTCGCGGGGGCGATCCGGCGCGCCGCGGATCGGGACCGCGACGGCCACTCGACCGTCATGGGCGGACGGGACTGCGACGACCGCGACGCGAGGATCCGCCCCGGCGCGCGGGAGATCCCGGACAACGGCGTCGACGAGGACTGCGACGGCGCGGATCTGAAGCTCGCCGCGCTCGAGGCCGACGCCGCAGAGGAAAGGACATCCGAGGCGCGAGCCGAGGCCGCGCTCTCGCGGCCCGCGCTCCCGCAGGACGTGTCGCTGGTGCTGATCACCATAGACTCGTTCCGCTTCGACGGCGCGGGGTTCATGGGGTACGAGCGGCCGACGACGCCGAACCTCGACGAGCTCGCGGCGAAAGGCGTCGTCTACGAGCGCGCCTACGGGCTCGGCTCGTACACCGGGCAGGCCGTGCCGCCGATGCTCACCGGCAAGTACGCGTCGGAGCTCCAGCGGAACGACCGGCACGAGGTCAAGATCTCCGAGCACGAGCGGTTCGCGGCCGAGGCGGTGTGCGGCGCGCGCGTGCGCTGCGGCGGCGTCCTCTCGCACTTCCTCTTCAAGGAGCACTACGGCTGGAGCCAGGGGTTCCAGGACTGGGAGGTCGTCGGCGCCGAGCCGGCCGGGCCCGGGCACATCGACTCGAAGTACAACTCGCACTTCGTCACCGCCGCCGCGCTCCGCTGGCTGCGGAAGCCCGAGAACACCGCGGGCCGGTTCTGGCTCTGGGTGCACTACATGGATCCGCACAAGGAGTACATCGAGCACGAGGGGTTCCGGCGGTTCGGCGACTCGCGGCGCGACATGTACGATCAGGAGCTTTTGTACACCGACCACCACGTCGGCCGCCTGCTCGACGAGATCGCGAAGGGTCCCGCCGCGGCGCGGACGATCGTGGTCGTGACCGGCGACCACGGCGAGGCGTTCGGTGAGCACCACCTGTTTTGCCACGGCAGGGAGCTGTGGGAAGAGGTGATCCGCGTGCCGCTCGCGGTCGTCGGCCCGGGCGTCGCGGCGAAGCGGATCGCGCGGCAGACGAGCCTCGTGGACCTGTTCCCGACGATCCTCGATCTCTTCGGCGCGCCGATCCCTGCGGGCACGCACGGCCGCAGCCTCCTCCCCGACTGGGTCGCGGGGCAGGAGCTCCCCGCGCGGCCGATCGTCGCCGACCAGCCGAAGAACCCCTACTACTCGGCCCGCCGCGTCTTCATCGACGGCGGCTGGAAGCTCCACCACCTGGAGGACTCGGGCACGTACCGCCTGTACGAGCTCACGGACGACTACGAGCGCGGGGACTCCCTCGCCGAGAGCCGGCCCGAGGAGCTCGCGAAGATCAAGGCCGCGTACGAGAGGTTCGTCGCGCTCGAGCTTGCGCCCGTGGAGCCGGTCCCGGTCGGCGGCGCGGCGGCGCCGGACGGCGGGCCGTAGGAGAGGGAGGGGAATGGACGAGATGGACCAAGTGGACGGAGTGGACGGAGTGGACGGGAGGCGGAGAGGACGAGGCCGGTTTTCACTCTCCGGCGGCTAGCGGCGCCTGCGGCGGCGGACGAGGATGAGCCCCGCGATCAGCGAGAACAGGAGGGCGGAGAGCAGGCCGGACGAGGAGCGCTGCGAGATCGAGCAGCCGCAGCCGCCGGTCAGGCCCGAGTCGTCTCCCGCGTCCGCGCCCGCGTCCGCCGTGACGCCCCCGTCGTCCTCGGGGCCGGCGTCCGGCACGCAGTCCGGATCGGCCTCGTCGCAGAACGGGTGGCACACGCCGTCGTCGTACCAGCCGTTGATCTCGCAGACGTCGCGCGAGCCGTGCACGTCCTCGATCTGATCGAGGATCCACTCGGTCGCGATGTCCACGCGGGTCGAGCCGGACTCGACCGCGCAGTACTGATCGCCCCACGAGTGGACCGCACCCTCGACCCAGAAGCCGTCCCTGAAGAAGAACTGCGGCCCGCCCGAGTCGCCGCTGCAGATGTTCGCGTTGTTCGGGTTGTAGAAGTTCTTGCTGATGAGGAAGTTGTCGTCGTACTCGGCGAGCAGGAGCGTCGCGGAGCGCTTGGTGCCCGAGTCGTCGTTGTCCGGCCCGGTGATCCCGAAGCCCACGGACTTGAGCTCCGCCTCGATGTCCTCGTCCGTGATCGCCACCCGGTTGAACCAGGTGGGCTCGACCGGGGCGTCCTCCTTGAGCACGAAGATGCTCAGGTCGAACTGGCCGAGCTCGCCGATCGTGTTGTCGAGCTCCACGTAGTCCGGGTGGATGACGAGGTTGTCGAAGCCGATCGCCGCGTCCGCGGAGGCGACGTAGGTGCCGAAGAAGGCGACGCCGAGGCTCTGGATCATCTCGATCGGGATGCCGTCGCCGCAGTGCGCGGCGGAGATGATCACCCGCGGCGTGAGCAGGTTGCCGGTGCACATCGCCGTGGGGCCGCCGAAGTCGGCCCCGAGCGCCACCGTCGACGGGAACCCCTCCTCGGTCTCCCCGTTCACGATGCCGTGCTGGCGGACCGGGGTGTAGGTCTCGAGCGTCCCCTCGTCGCACGCCGCCGAGACCCCGGCGGCGAGCAGAAACGAAACGAAGATCCACCGTGTGCGCATGACCGCTCCTTGTCGATGTTCGGGTGCGTCCGTCATCAAGAGTACATCTTACAGCGGAAACAGCTCACGCGAGAGGAGGATGAGGGGAGGGGTGGACGAAATGGACGGAATGGACGAAGTGGACAGTGAAGGGGAGATCAGCTGCCGGATGGTGCGTTGACGAGCGCCGAGACCTCCTTGAGGAGATCCGCGGGCAGGTGCTCCTTGTCGAGCGCGACCGCCTCGTCGAAGAGCGCCTTCGCCTCGTCCGCCGCGCCGGCCTTGGCCTTCGCCTTCGCGAGCTTGAGGACGATCACCGCGTTGCCCGCGTCGAGCCCCTTCGCGCGCTGGTAGGCGACGATCGCGTCCTGCGTGCGGCCGAGAGCGAGCATGGCGTCGCCGCGCCCGGCGTGCGCCGCCGCGAGCTCCGCGTCGAGCGCCGCGGCCTTCTCGAACTTGACGAGCGCGACCGCCGGATCCTCGAGCTTGAGATGGATCCAGCCCGAGAGCATCCACCAGTCCGCGCGGTCGCCCTTGAGCTCGATCGCGCGGTCGATCGACTTCACCGCGCCCTTGTACTTCCGCGCGTTGTACCGCGAGAACGCGTGGCTGTAGTGGACGTTCGCCTGGGCCTCGGGGCCGAGCTCCTTGAAGCCCGCCGCTTCCGTCGCCCGGGTGAGCAGCTCCGACTCCGCGAGGTAGTCGCCGGCCGCGTTCGCGAGCGAGGCGAGCCCGACGTGCCCCGCCGGCTCGGCCGGATCGGCCTTCACCATCTTCTCGTAGATCTCCTTGGCCTTCGCGTCCTCGCCCGCCGCGTGGTGGAGCTCGGCGCGCAGCCCCTGGCAGCCGTACGGGCACAGGCCCCGGCCGTCGGCCTTGGTCACGAACGACAGCGCCGCGGCGTCGCCGTCGCGCTCCCGCACCTGCCGCCCGAACCGCTCGGTCGGCACCTCCATGGACGGGTAGCGCTCCGCGGACTTCTGGAAAGCGGTGAGCGCCTCCTCGTACCTCCCGGCGTCGGCGAGGATCCGTCCCGCGAGGTAGTGGGGCCGGTGGTCCTTCTTGTCGCGGACGCCCGCCTCGGTGAGCAGATCGAGCGCCTCGTCCGTCTTGCCGGCCGCGGCGAGCGTGACCGCGCGGCAGACGAGCCGCTGCGCGTCCAGCGTGAGATCGTCGATCATCGCGACCGACTCGCGCTGCTCGGCGTCGCCCGCGCACTCGGTCCACGCGGCGCTGTCGAGCGGCTCGTTGACCGCCGGCATCTTGACGCCCGGCCCGCAGGCGGCGGCGAGCGCGGCGGCCGCCGCGAGGCAGACCGGCGCGGTTCGTGGTTGAAGCATGGGATCACCTCCTCGCCCCGTTGTATCGGGGAGCTCGGGTCCTCGCAAATACTTCGTCGCCGCGGCGGGGGGGAGGATACTTGCACTTCGCGTCGATCCGACTATAGTTGGCGCATCGTATCTTCCTGAACGACAAGGTTTTTCAGAAAGGAGCGCCGCCATGGAGAAACGTTGGTTGCTCGCGTCGTGCTTCGTCATCGCCGCGCTCGTCGCGGTCCCCGGGCTCGCCGGCGCCCAGGAAGACCCGACCGTCATCCCCGAGTCGACGGACGAGATGAAGACCGGCGCCGCCGAGTCGGGCTGGCACCCGCTGCTCAAGGCGGCGGCGAACTTCTCCCTCAGCCACACCAAGGGGGTGCCGGGGACGGTGGACGGCGTCACCGTGAGCTTCGGCTACCTCATCAACGCCGGGCTCGGCTACCTGAACGACACGAAGGAGCACGAGTGGGCGAACACGCTCCTCATGCAGCTCTCGTACAACAAGACGCCGGCGGTGGACTCGCTGGTCAAGAGCCTCGACGTCATCGATTTCAAGTCGTCGTACCTCTACCACATCCCGGCCGTGCCCTGGCTCGGCCCGTTCATGTCGTTCCGCCTGACCACGCCGATGCTGCCCGGCTACGACGTGCGGCCCACGGCCACGAACGTGCTGCGCCTGGACAACGACGAGCAGCTGACGTTCAGCGAGTACGACGCGACGCGGCCGGTCGACGCCGAGGGCAACGCGATCGACGCGGATCACCCGCGGGTCGAGAACATGCCGGCGAACCGGCAGATCAGCCTCACCGGCGCGTTCGCGCCGCTCACCCTCAAGGAGGCGGTCGGCCTGTTCGCGATGCCCATCGACAAGCCCGAGGCCAAGCTCGACATCCGCGTCGGGTTCGGGGCTTGGGAGACGTTCGTGCGGGACGGGTACTACGTCGATGACAACAAGGACACGGTCGACCTCCTCGAGCTGCGGCAGATGCAGGACGCGGTGCAGCTCGGCCCGGAGGTCGGGATCGGGCTCACCGGCACGGTCCGCCAGATGGTCACGTACGGGCTGAACGCGCAGTTCATGCAGCCGGTCTACCACAACGCCGACACGGATCTCGAAGGCATCGAGCTTCTGAACATGGAGTTCGGCGCGCTGCTCGGCGTCAAGGTCGCGGAGTGGATGTCCGTCGATTACTCGTTCAGCGCGGTCAAGCAGCCGCTGCTCGTCGACCAGTGGCAGATCGTCAACGGCCTCATGATCTCGCTCACGTTCAACGTCGTGGGTGGCGAGGCGCCGCCGCCGCCGCCGTGCCCCGAGTGCCCGGCGTGCCCCGCGGCCGAGCCGGAGCCCGCGGCCGCCGCGGCAGAGGAGACCGCCGCCGCGACCGAGACGCCCGCGCCTCCGGCCGCCGAGCCGGCCGCTCCGGCCGAGCCCGAGGCCCCGGCCGCTCCGGCCGAGCCCGCCGCGCCCCCGCCCGCCTAGAACCGGACATAGAAAGAAGCGTACCCGGGGCCCGCCGTCGCACGGGCCTCGGGGCCGTCCGCGCGCGCCCCTCTCCGGCGCAGGTGCAAGACCGGCGTGACGAGCCCGATCGCGCTGCTCACCGCAGCGCTCGTGACGACGTCGGTCCAGAAGTGCGCGCCCGAGAGCACGCGGCACACCCCGACCGCGGAGGCCGCGGCGATCCCGATCCCCCACACCGCGTACCGCCACGGGCTGTCCGGGCGCCGCACCGAGAAGAGGTACGCGAACGACACGACCGCCGAGAACGCGGTGGAGGTGTGCCCGGAGTAGAACGAGAGGTAGTTCTCCCGTGCGGCGCCCTTCTCCTCGGCCGTTTCCTCGACGTACATGTATGGGCGCGGCCTCTGGGCCAGGTTCTTCACGATCCCGGTCACGGCGCCGGAGATGGCGATCGACTCGGCCACGATCACGACGTCCTCGAGCGCGGCCGACCAGCCGAACGGCTTCACGTCGAGGAGCGACCCGAGCCCGGCGAGCACCGGCAGCCCGACGGCGCCCACGTGGGAGGCGATGCGCGCGCCGCCGTCGTAGAAGCCGATGGCCGTCCTGTCGAACGCGTTGACGTCGTCGGGATCGCACGGGAGGCAGCCGCCCTGCGCGAGCACGTCCTGGAACAGCTTCGGCAGCGCCCAGATCGCGGTCGCCGACAGGAGGACCGGCGCGTCGACCTCGGCGCGCAGCGCGAACGGCGACTCGGGCGCCGCGACCTCCTCGGCCTCGGCCGCGACCTCGGCGCGCGCTCCTGGCGCCAGCGCGAGCGCCAGTGCGGTAGCGAGCGCCGAAGCTCCGATGCGACCCAGGCCCATGCCCCACAAGGTATCGCCGGGTGGCCCATCCGGACAAGGACCCAGATCCTGACATTTCTTTCCGCATTCCGCGCGGCGCGGGGGGCGGGTGGCGCAGAATGGCACACCGTCCGCGCGCGCGACGAAACGCACATCCTTGAAATGAATATGGGATACACTCGCATGGGCGCCCGATGGACGCTTGGCATTTCGGTTGCATGTCGGGTTCTGAAAAGAACCGACGCACCCAAAGGAGGCCGATCTTGAGGAACATAGCCATTATCTGGATCGCGGTTGGGCTCGCCGCCGCGCTCGGCGCCTGCTCGGCCGGCGACGCCGCCATGGACGACGGCATGGCCGCGGACGCGGACGCGGACGGCGATACGGACGCCGACTCGGACGCCGACTCGGACGGCGACGCGGACGGCGACGCGGACTCGGACAGCGACATCGACACGGATCCCGAGGAGGAGGAGGAGGCGAACTACATGGTCCCCGAGGGGTCGGGGCGGTACGTGTTCATCGCCGACGAGGCGCACGACGCGGTGGCGGTCGTCGACTCCGAGACCCTGCTCATCGAGATCGTGGAGGTCGGCGCGCGCCCGACGCAGCTCGTGGCGCTCGGCGAGGCCAACGCGGCCGCGGTGATCAACCTCGATTCCGACGAGGTCTCGATCCTCCGGGTGGACGAAGACGGCGCGCCCGGGAAGACCGACATCGACATCCGGCCGGACACCAACGCGATCGTCGGCTCCGAGAACGGCGCGTTCGTCATCGCCTACTACGACGCCCGGTTCGCGGAGTGGTCCGGGCCGCCCGGCACGGATCAGGAGATCACGGTGATCGAGACCGCCGCGGGCGCGGAGCAGGCCTACGACATGACGGTCGGCATGCACCCGGTGCGCGTGCAGTTCAATACGGACGCGACCCGGGCGTTCGTCGTCAACGAGGACGGGATCAACGTCATCGCGCTCGACTCGCTCGAGGTCGTCGGCATCCCGCCGCTCGTGGAGATGTTCGACCCGGTGACCGTCGATCCGGAGACGTGGGAGATCGCCATCGACCCGAGCGGACAGACCGCGCTCGGGTACTACCAGAACGGCGCCGACGTCATGTCCGCGGCGCTCGACGGCGCGGACGACGTGCGCACCTACACGCTGCACGGCCCGCCGACCGACCTCGACATCTCGCCGGACGGCACGTTCGGCATGTTCACCCTCCGGGAGGAGGGCGAGATCGCGCTGTTCGACCTCCCGCTGCCCGCGGATCCGCTCGTCGATCCGTTCACCTACGTCTCGGTCGGGGAGCTCGTCTGCGGCGTGGCGACGATCGCGCCGGACGGCCAGACCGCGCTCCTGTACACGACGACCGGCGGCGACGAGCACGACCAGCGCGTCCTGACTTCGATGACGCGCACGGGATCGGTGTGGGAGCTGTCGTCGGTCCTGCTCGAGCGGAAGATCGAGACTGTGACCTCGAGCCCGAACGGCGACACGGCGGTCGCCATGCACGTGCAGGTCGCCTCCTCCGCCGGCGAGCAGCCGTTCGCCTACACGCTCGTCAAGCTGCCCGAGCTGCAGCTCAAGTTCCAGCAGGTCCCGGTCGAGCCCGGCCAGCTCCTGCTCACGCCGGACGGCGACTACGGCTTCACGCTGCTGCGGGACGACGCCGACGCGCTCAAGGAGACGCAGATCATGAACCTCCAGACCTTCATCGTGGACGCGCTCGAGCTCGGCTCGCCCCCCACGGCGGCGGGGTACGCCTCGGGGACGAACAGCGTGTTCATCGCCCAGGACCACCCGGCCGGGCGGATGACTTTCATCGACTTGGACGACATGTCGGTCCAGACCGTGACCGGCTATACGCTCAACTGAGGAAGGGGAGGGCATCAAATGTTGCGAAACGCTTTGCTCGCGAGCCTCACCCTCGTCGCCCTCGCGGGGTGCGACACCGAGGGGCGGTACGACGAGCGGTTCGAGATCGATTCCTTCGCGCGCCTCGAGAGCGGTCTCGCGGCGTGGTTCGTCGAGCCCCAGGAGGAGGTCGTCTTCATCGCGCCCGGCGTCAACACGATCACCGTCGAGCGGCTGTTCGTGCCGGAGGACGGCGAGCGCATCGTCCGCCTCGAGGTCGGCCCGGACCCCGAGGCCGCCGACGAGCTGTTCGTGTTCACGGCGCCGGTCGACGAGCGGGAGATCGAGATCGTCGACTCCGTCGTCCGCATCGCGCCCGCGTCGGGCGTCGAGCCGGTCCGGTTCCCGCTCGGCGCGCGGTTCGGCGGCATGGCGTTCCACCCGGCGGGCAGGTTCGCGATCCTGTACCACACGGCGTCGGACGCGGACGAGACCGGCGGGCTGTTCAACCAGAACGAGGTCGCTGTGCTCGACCTGAGCGGCCCGCAGGACGCGAGCAACCCGAAGCTGCTGACCATCGGCATCGGCGGGCGCAGCGTCGAGGGCGTCGCCTTCCCCGGCCCGCTGAACGTCGCCGGCGTCGAGCGCGACTTCGTGGTGTTCGCGGCGGACGGCGCCGTCGTGCTGCTCGACCTCCTCGCCCCGGAGTCCGAGCCCGTCACCGTGAAGCTGAAGAACGACGGGGACAACCGGACCATCGTCGCCGAGCAGATCGTGGCGCGGCCGGGCGACACGGCGTTCGACCCGATGCTGATCCTTCGTGCGCCCGGCGCCCAGGAGATCTTCGCCGTGGCGCTCGTGACGCAGCCGAGCGAGGCCAACGGCTACGCCCCGGCGCTCAACCAGTTCGACAGCGGCACGTACCAACCCGCGGCCATGGCGCTCGTCGAGGACGAGGGGCACCCGCTGCTCGTCGTCGCGGGCGTGAGCGCGCAGCGCATCACCGTCATCGACGTCGAGACGGCCAACGCGTTCTACATCGAGCTCGACGGCTACGTGAGCGCGGTCATGGGGCACACCGACCTCGACGGGGCCCCGGAGGTCGTGATGTACGGCGCCTCGCAGTGGATCTACTTCCTCGCGGTCCCGGATCTCGCGGAGGAGAAGGGGAGCAACCTCGAGGAGGTGTTCATCGAGGACGGCGTGGAGACCGCCTGGCAGTTCGGCGATCACCAGCTCCTCGCGGTGCCGTACTCCGGGTACGGGCTGACGCTCATCGATCTGAAGGCGCGCGAGGTGACCCGACTCACCTCGGAGAAGTCCTATTCTTGGGACCAGGCCGACGCGTACGGCGACGTGCTGTTCTACGCGGAGGCCTGGGACGATCGCGTCATCAGCCTCGATCTGAAGACCGGCCACCCGGAGCCGCTCGTGCTCGACGAGGCCGTCGCCGCGTTCGAGATCTTCCCGGACACGGTGGCCGGCCTCGTGGTGCACCACACGCTTTCGGGCAGGGTGACCTGGTTCCCGCTCACCGATCCGCGGAGGGAGGCGGCGAAGGTCTTCGACGGCCTCTGGATCCGCGGGATGCTCGACGGGAAGGGGGTGCAGCCATGACGCGCATCGCCGCAACGTGCATCCTCGTCGCGCTCCTCGCGGCGGCGGCGGGGGCGTCCGCCGAGGTCGACGGGACGCACCTCGAGGTGGCGGCCGGCGCCACGCCCGTGTTCGTCCAGGACCCGGCCTACGCGGCGTTCTCGGCCGACGATCTCCGCGCGAGCCGGTTCGGCTTGGATCTCAGGGTCGAGGCCGCCAAGCTCGGGTTCTTCCGGCTCGTGCCGTACCTCGGGTACCGCGTCGGCGTGGACGACGGATCGCCGTACGACGTCATGGACACGCACATCGGCGCGCACGACTTCGTAGGAGGCCTCAGGGTCCGCACGTGGTTCCGGTCGTCGGTCGGCGCTTTCCTTGACGTCCAGGGCGGGGTGACCTACCTCAAGATGAGCGGGAGCCTGACCGAGGACGATCTCGGACCGGGCGCGCGCACCGAGTACTCGGATCGGGCGGCCACGTGGCTCGTCGGCGGGCTCCTCGGCGTCGAGCTCCGGTTGCCGCCGGCGATCTTCAAGCGCCGCGGGATCGACTGGCTCGACTTCGGCCTCGAGATCGGCGGCGGCTACCTGCGGCGTGGCGAGATGGATCTCGACCCGGAGCTCGAGGGCGGCGACGAGTACTCGCTCGAGTCGGGCGGCACCGCCGACTGGGGCGGGCTGAACCTTTCGGGCTGGAACCTGCAGGTCATGCTCACCGTGAGCCTGTTCTAGAGCCTCGCCCGGATCGCCTCACACGAAGAACGCGAACGTCACGACGATGAACAGCGGGATCAGGATCGCCGCCCCCCAGGCCATGTACCCGAAGAAGCCGGGCATCTTGATCTTGCCCTCCTCGGCGATCGCCTTGACCATGAAGTTGGGCCCGTTGCCGATGTAGCTGTTCGCGCCCATGAACACCGCGCCGCACGAGATCGCCGTGAGGTAGAGCACGCCCTCGGGGTACCGCAGCAGCCCGCCGAGGTTCTCGGCCACGAGGCCGGCCTCCGGGTGGGCGCCGTTGACCACGCCGACCGCGAGCGAGGAGAACGTCAGGTAGGTGGGCGCGTTGTCCAGGAAGCTCGAGAGCCCGCCCGTGGCCCAGAAGAACTGCCACGCCTCGGTCAGGCCGAGCTCGCCGCCGCGCAGCTCGAGCAGCTTCAGCGCCGGGACCATGGTCACGAAGATCCCGACGAAGATGGCCGCGACCTCGGCCATCGGCCCCCAGGTGAAGCGGTTGGCCTCGCGCACCGTGCGGGGCGTGAGCCAGAGCGACAGCCCCGCCATCGCGAGCATCCCGCCTATCTGGAGCGCGGTCCGGATCGCGGCGCTGTCCGTCATGGCGGAGCCGTACGTCCCCATCGTGTAGTTCACCGCGATGACGCCGAGCAGCCACAGCAGGTTGATCCCGCCCGCGATGCGGAGCGGCTCCTTCACCTCCTGCACCGCCTCGAGCTGCGAGCCGGGGCGCTCCCGCTCCTCCTTGTTGAGGACGGCCTGATCCCAGAGGTTGGCGAGGACGAGGAGGGCGCCGTTGACGAGCGCCCAGGGCAGGAACAGGCGGAACGTGAAGAGGAACGGCACGCCGCGCAGGAACCCCAGGAACAGCGGCGGGTCGCCGAGCGGGGTGAGCATGCCGCCGCCGTTGGCGACGATGAAGATGAAGAAGATCACGAGGTGCGTCTTGCGCTGCCGGCTCTCGTTCGCGCGCAGGAGCGGCCGGATGAGCAGCATCGACGCGCCGGTCGTGCCGATGAAGCTCGCGAGCACCGCGCCGACCGCCAGGAGGGCGGTGTTGACGAGCGGCGTCCCGGCGAGCGAGCCCTTCAGGTGGATCCCGCCCGAGATGGCGAACAGCGCGCCGAGGAGCGCGATGAACGACGCGTACTCCACGCCGCTGTGCACGAGCCACTCGGCGCCGTTCGGGTGGCCGAGGAGCAGGTAGGCCGCTGCGGGCAGGCTCGCGGCGATCGCCACGAGGAGCTTGTTCCGGTTCTTCTCCCAGAAGCGGCCGACGAAGAGGGGGAAGAGCGCGATGATCAGCAGGTACGCGGCGAACGGCAGCACCGCCCAGGCCGACGGCACCGGGATCGCCTCGGCTGGACCGGCCGCAATGCCGCCGGCCGCGAGCGCGGCGCCCGGGACGAGGAGCGAGGCCGCCAGGGCGACGACGGAGAAGATCGGCTTGCGGAAAATCATGGTGTGCACGTTACCACGCTTCGCTTCCGCGGGGGACTTTCCGGCCGCGCCGGGCCCACTTTGGTCAGCCGACGCGCTTCAGGTGATCGCGCAGGGTGGATCGCGGGACGCCGAGCTCCCGCGCCGCGCCGGCGACGTTGCCGCGGTGGCGGGCCACGAGCTCGCGGACGCGCGCCTCGGGGAGCTCCTCCAGGCAGAACTTCGCGGGGGCGGCCAGGCGCCGCGGGGTTTCGATCTCGATCTCCGCCTCCGTGATCACCCGCCCCGGGGAGAGCGCCGCGGCGCGGTACAGGACGTTGCGCAGCTCCCGGGCGTTCCCGGGCCAAGTGTGCGCCTCGAGCGCCCCGATCGCGCCCTCGCTCAGCTCCTTGACCCCGACGTCGTCCGCCATGGCGGCGAGGAAGTGGCGCGCCAGCAGGGCGACGTCCTCCCTCCTGTCCCGGAGCGGCGGCATCGCGACCTTGAGCGCCGCGAGCCTATGGTAGAGATCGCCGCGGAACGAGCCCTGCTCGACCATCCGCCGCAGATCGCGATTCGTCGCGGTCACGAGGCGGAAGTCGACCGCCTCCTCGCGCTCGGAGCCGATCCGCGAGACGCGGCCGTCGTCGAGCACGCGCAGGAGCGCCGCCTGGTGGCACGCGGGGAGCTCCCCGATCTCGTCGAGGAACAGCGTACCGCGGTCCGCGCGCTCGAACACGCCGCGGGGCTCGCCCCCGCGCCGGTGAACGAGCCGCGTTCGTGCCCGAACAGGACGTCCTCGACCAGGGTCGACGCGAGCGCGCCGCAGTTCACGGCGACGAACGGCCCCTGGGCGCGGCCCGAGGCCGCGTGCAGGGTGCGGGCCGCGAGCTCCTTGCCGGTGCCGGTCTCCCCCTCGACGAGCACGGGGATGCGCAGCGCGGCGAGCCGCTCGAGCTCCTCACGGATGAGGCGGATGCGCGCCGACGCGCCCACGAGGGCGGCCGCGGGGCCGGTGACGGGTTGTTGTTCGACGGGCACCTCACAATGGACCAACGTGATCGCCTGCATCTCATCCTCTCCGTCTGGGGTTCACACCTGTATCGGCCGTTTTTTGCGGAGGTTGACAAAAAAGCGCCGCGGCCGCGTCCGGAGCGGATCAGAAGGACGCGAGGTGCAGGTCGAGCAGGGCGACGATCTCGGCGAGATCCGGATCCTCCGGGTGGGCTCCCGCCGCCGCGAGGGCCGTGAGGCGCGCCGCGACGGCGGCGTCCCTGGCCTCCGTGACGGAGCGAGACCCCCACGCGTCGAGCGCGAGGGCGTACGCGACGACCGCGTCGCGCTTCGAGGGGCCGGGCGACGCGGCCCGGAGCTCGTCGAGCGGGGCCTCCAGGGTCGCCGAGAGGAGATCGTCGGTCGCCGGATCGACGGCGCTCGCCGCGACCCGCACGGGCGCCGCCCCGTCGAGGAAGGCGGCGTCGCACGAGGCCGCCTCGGCGCGGATCGCGACGGCCCGGCCGGGCGCCAGGCGGAACGCGCCCTCTCCGCTCAGCGCGTCGAGCGGTTCGCCGTCGAGAGCCTCGATCGCCAAGGTCGGCGGGAGCGTGATCCGCACCGCCGGAAACAACACCGCGACGTCGACGAGCGCCGCCAGCCCGTCACCGAAGACGGCCGCCGCCTCGTCCGCGCTGTCGACGAGGAGGTGCGCCCCCTCGCCCGCGGCGGTCAACGCGTCGAGCGCGGCGCGTTCGTACGGCGCTGCCGCGGCCAGATCGGCGATCCCGACGCCCGTGAGGACGACCTGTTCGAACGGGCCGCCGCCGGCGGCGTCCGCGGCGATTTCCACCGCGTCGAGGGTCGGCTCGAGCGCGCCGCCGGTGAAGATCACGACCCGGTTGAGCCGCGCGCCGTCCCTGCTCTGGTCGGCGAGCCCGTACGCGGCCTCGAGACCGGACGCGAGCTGGCCTTGTCCGGTGATCCCGATCCCGTTGCAGTGCGCGATGAGATCCGGATCACTCGGGCCGGAGACCGGCGTGGGCGCGAGCAGCGTGCCGGTGTCGGGGTCCAGTGACGAGATCGCGACGACGTCCCCTGCCCGCAGCGCGCCGGCGAGCGCGACGCAGCACTGCCGCAGGCGGGCGATCCGGGTTCCGGCCATGGCGTCCGACGTGTCGACCGCGAGGACGAGGTTGAGCGACCTTTTTGCGAACGACGTCCCGGCGGCGATCACGACCTCGATCCCGAACGCGTCGCCGCCGAGCTCGGTCGCCGCGGCGAAGAGGTGGATCGCAGCGTCGGCTACTGGCGTCACGTCCGACTGGTAGTAGTTGACGAACTCGGGCACGCGGATCTCCGCAACCGGCGGGCGGCCGCCCTCGAGGAGGAGGCGCACGAGCACCGGGCTCACCGCGTCGTCCGCGTCGGGCGGCGCCACGTCGAACGATCCCTCCGCCTCGTGGTCACAGGGCTCGGCGGGCAGAGAGGCGGCGACGCCGCCGTTGCGGCTCTCCGGGGTCGGCGCGGGCTCGTCGGTGTCGTCGTCCGTGTCCTGCACGTCGTCCGCAGCGGCCGAGAGCATGCCCGCGTCGGAGCAGCTGCAGAGGGCGGCGAAGGGGAGCGCTGCGAGCGCCGCGAGAACCGACCGTGCCGAGTGCATGCGCATCTCCCTCTCCCGATCGCCGGGCTGCTTGCCGGCGGTCTCGTGCCGATTGGTTGCATACCCCGTGCCGGGTGCCGGACGGGGTGTCGCGGCCGCGCAATCACGCGGATTGATTGGGTTCCTGCCGGTTTCAGGGCGTGAGGGCGAGAGCGGCGGCCCTGCGGGGCCGGACAATTCGATCAGATTTCCGGGGTGATCGGGACGGGGTTCAGCCTTCGTACTTGAGCTTGATCGCCCGGATCTTCGCTTCGTAGTCGGCCTTGGTGATCTTCTTCTCCTCGAGCGCCTTCCTGGTCGCGTCGTACTCGGCCTGCCGCTTCTGGCGGATGATCCCCTGCCAGTGGGAGTACTCCGCCTTCGTGATCTTGCCCGCGTGCAGCGCGTCCTTGATTTGGCGCATCGTCGCGTACTCGGTCTTGGCCTGCGGCGGGGTCGCGGTGGGCGGCGGGTCCGGCGGCGGGGTGGTCTCGGTCGCGGCGGCGCCGCCCTCGCCGATCGCGTCCTCCTTGGGCTTGTCGCCGGTCTTGTCCGCCTTCTTCGTCGTCTTGGTCGTCGTCGGCTTCTGCGAATCCGGCTCGGCCGTCGCCGGCTCGGCGGCGGCGCCCTCGGCGGGGACGAGCGTCACGACGACGTTGGGATCGCTCTTCGGCGTGAGCATGAGCGCCTGGCGGACGAATCCCTCCTTCTCGATCACGACGTTCGTATCGTCGCGGATGAGCAGCTTCATCGGCGTGCTCCCCACCTCGGCGCCCTTGAGGAGGATCTTCGCGTCCGTCGGCACCGTGGCGATCAGCACCTCCTTGTCGGCGGCCTCCTGGGGTGCGGTCATGGCGACCGCGACCGCCTGCGGGACCTCGCCCTCGCGCGAGCAGCCGAGCACCGCCGCGGCGAGCGCCAGTATCGTGAGAGCGCGGATCATGTTCTCCTCCTATGGACACGCAAGGGACGGTTTCGATCGCCCATTATGACGCAAACGACCGGCGGTCGCTACAGGGGAACCCGATCCGAGGGAGCCGCGGTCGCGGCCTCGTCGTCGGGCGCGCCGGCGTCGTGCGGTCCGCCCCCGGCGGCCGGGAGCTCCGCGAGCCGGTCGAGCTGCGCCTTCGCGGGCGCGAGGTCGGGCTCGAGCTCGAGCGCGAGGGAGAACGCCTCGGCCGCGCTCGTCCGATCGCCCCCGCCGAGGTACGCGAGCCCGAGGTTGAACGCCGCCTCCGGGAACTCGGGCCGCGCCTCGAGCGCCCGCAGGCACCAGCCGATCGCCCGGCCCCACGCCCGGGCCGCGCCGTGCGTCCTGCAAAGCTCGTTCATCGCCTCGGCGTCCGCCGGGTCGAGGCGGATCGCGGCCTCGAACGCTTGGGCCGCGGCGGCGGACCGACCCGCCGCGCGCAGCGCGAGACCGATGTTGAAGTGGGCCTCGGCGCGGAACGGATCGAGGCGCAGCGCCTCGGCGTGCTGCTCGATCGCGAGGGCGGTCTCTCCCCGCGCCCGGGCGAGGAGGCCGAGCATGTCGCGCGCCTCGGCGAGCCAGGGGTTTTCGGCGAGCGCGGCCTTCAGGATCCTCTCTGCGCGATCGAGGTCGCCCGTGAGGCGCAACGCCTCGGCGAGCGACATCCGCGCGCCGATGAGCCCGGGGTCCGCCACCGCCGCCCGCTCGAGCGGGGCGAGCGCCGCGTCGGGACTTCCGGCGGCGAGCAGCGCCACTCCGAGGTCGTAGCTCGCGAGCGGGCTCTCCGGCTCGGCGGCCGCGGCCTTCGACAGCGCCTCGACCGCCTCGTCGATCCGCCCGAGATCGAGGAGCGCGAGGGCGCGGTTGAGCCTGTACCTTTCGCGATCGCCGGACGCGCGAGCCGCCCGGTCGTACGCCTCGAGCGCGGCGTCGGGCCGCCCGAGGTTGCCGAGGTCGTTGCCGATCTCGAACAGCTTCTCGGCGTCGTCGCGGTACAGGTCGGCGAGCGCCGCGTAGTAGCCTGGCCCCTTCTCCGCCTCGGCCGAGAAGAGCGCGAGCTTCCTCCCCTCGGGCCAGGTGGCGCGCGCCTGCTCGAGCAGCCCGGCGAGGACGAACCCCTGCGCCTCCCGCGCCCGCGCGAGCTCGGCCCGGATCCGCTCCCCGCTCCCGCCCGTGTCGGCGAGCAGGGGCACGGCCGGGGAGCGCACCGCGTTGAGCAGCGACGCGTCCATGCGCCGCCCGCGCGACGCGTCGGTGACGTATGAGAGGAACGGCCGATCGTCGGCCTGGACCGCGAGCCCTTCCGTCCACGCGCGCACCATCGCCGGGCCCGCGAGGAAGCACTCGAGGATCTCGACCGCCGCGTCCATCCCGAACGGCCGGAGGTCCGCGCGGACCTCCGGCTCCGCGAGCCGGCGCTCGAGCGCGGCGACGTCGATCTCGAGCGGAGTGTTCGTGCCGACGAGCTTGACGTACGCCGCCTGGCCGTACGTCTCGAAGCCGGCGTTCACCCAGAGCGTCGTCATCGGGAACGCCTCCAAGAACGTGCGGACGATCGTCTTGAACTCGCGCTCCGAGAGGCCGTGCAGCGGCACCCACTGCACGGCGATCCCCCGGGGCGAGAGGTGCGCTCGGATCTCGCGGTAGAACTCGACCGTGTAGAGCGCCCACGAGTCGACCGCCTTGGGGTGGGTCGAGTCGACCATCACTGCATCCCAGCGCGCGCGGCTCGCGGCGAGGAAGTGGCGGCCGTCGTCGATGTGCAGGCGGACCCGCGGATCGGCGAGCGCGCCGTGGTTCAGATCGGCGAAGTGATCCGCGGCGCGCGGGATGGCGGACGACAGCTCGACGATGTCGAGCGACTCGAATGGGTGCGCGAGCGCGGCGCCCGCCGAGATCCCGGCGCCGAAGCAGATCATGAGCCCGCGCCGCGGCTCCCCGTGCAGGAGCGGCGCGAGGTGGCCGAGCAGCTTGAAGCTCTGATCGTGGACGAGCCGCGTCGTCACCTCGTTCACGGCGTTCATGAACAGCTGCCGCTCGCCGTTCAGGTTGTTGCGCGCCACGGCGACCGTGCCGGTGCGCCCCTCCTCGTAGTGGATCAGCGTCTCGTGCCGCGCGCCGATCGACGACGACAGCATGCGCCGCGGGAGCCCCCGCGGCAGGACGGCGACCGAGGCCATCGCGGTGCAGGCGACGAGCGCCACGGCCGCGAGCGGGCGCCGCCGGGATCGCGGGACGGAGAGCGCGGCCACGGCGAGCGCCGCGAGCGCCGAGAGCGCCGCGAACCCGCACCGGGTCGGCTGGATCCCGAACGTCGGGATGAGGAGGGCGGTCGTCGCGACCGCGCCCGCGGCCGAGGCGCCGCCGTTCACGAGCAGCGCCGTGCCGAGCCTCGCCCCGGTCCGCGCCCCGTCGCCGGCGTACAGGGCGCACGCGGCCGGCAGCAGCGCGCCCGAGACGATCGCAGGCAGGAGCGCGAGGATCGGCGCGTACAGGAGCTCGCGCAGCGTCTCGATGTGGAGCGACGCCGCGAGCCCGCCAGTGGCGCCCAGGCCGAACGGATCCCGCCCGGCGGCGAGGTACAGGGTGGCGGCGGCGGCGAACGAGAGCACCAAAGCCAGCGAGAGCGCGGCGAGGAGCGCCGCCACGACGATCGCCGGATCGCGCCGGGCGAGGCGGCGGTGCGCGAGGCCGCCCAGGCCGAGGCCGACGAGCACGGTGACGAGCAGCGCCGCGAACGCGGTGGTGTCGTGGCCGAAGACGAAGGTCAGGAGGCGCGCGTCTATCGCCTCGGCCGCGAGCATCGCCGATCCTCCGACCGCGGCCGCGATCAGCGCGGCGACCGCCGCGCCTCGCGGGACGACGCCGGTGCCCGCGACGGCTCGATCCGCCGGCCGGGATCGCGGCGCCCGTCGTGCGCGCACAGTCGCGACGGCGATCAGCGCGGCGGCGAGGCTCGAGCCCGCGGCGAGGTACGACGAGGCCGAGAGGCCGATCGTCGGGATCGCCCAGTAGCCCGCGATCGCGGCGCCCGACGCGCCGCCGATGGTGCCGGCCCCGTACAGGAGGCCCAGGCCGCGACGGAGCTCCTCGCCTCGCGGCGCCAGGGCGCGGGCGAGGGCGGGCAGCGTCGCGCCCATGAAGATCGCCGGCACGAGGACGAGCCCGGCCGCGGCCGCGAGCAGGGTGGGGAACGGCCACCCGGACGACGCGAGCGCCCGCGTCGCGTGCGGCATCGCGAGCGCGATCACGGCGAGCGCCTCCTCGGCGAGGATGTACAGCTTGAGCGGCTCGGCCGCGCGGTCCGCGATCCCACCGAACGCGCGGGCGCCGACGGCCATGCCGAGCATGAACGCCGCGAGGACGATCATCATCGCGTCGGCAGAGCAGCCGATAGGCACGACCAGAAGCCGCGACCACACGACCTCGTTCGAGAGCGCCGCCGCTCCGGAGAGAAGCGCGGCGACGAGCATCGCGCCGAAGGCCGCCCGCTCCCGCGCGTCGGGCGCGCTCATCGGCCCGCTCTCCTTTCGAACATCTGGAACAGCTGCCCCTCCCTCGTCCTGAAGGTGCGCACGGGGGCGTACTTCTCCTTGAGGAGCGCCTGCAGCGCCGCGAGCCCGGCCACGCCGAAGCGGGGCCTGAGGAACACGATGCGCGTTGCGGGCGCGTCGATGCGGGCGACGAGCTCGCGCGGGTCGGCGTTGCCCGACCGGTAGCGCTGGATGTTCGTGTCGACCTCGCGACTCGCGATGTCGCGCCCCGAGAGGAGCGCGAGCAGCGGGACCGTGCCGGAGTCGCCGAAGATCTCGTCGCCGTCTGCCGTGCGCGCGAGGATCTCGGCGACGGCCTCGTCCGCGATGTCGAGCGTCCGGCTCTCGTGCCAGAGGTAGTACGTGAAGCTCGAGGTCCGCTCGCCAATCACCCGCTCGTCGTCCCACAGGAGCGCCCTGACCGCCCGGTTCGCGAAGCCGGGGAGCGCGCCGTCCCGCCAGTGGTAGGTGCGATCCCGATCCGGGGCGGGCTTCGCGCTCTCCTCCTCCCAGTAGGCGAGCGTGCGCTCCAGAAGGTGGCCGAAGGCGAGCGTCGCACCGAGCGCCGCGAGCGCGATTCCGGCGAACACCGCCGCGCCGCGGGAGATCCCGGCCGCTCGCAGCCGGCCCCGGGCGCGCAGCAGCCGCACGGCTCCGCGCACGCCGTCGGCGACGAGCCAGGCGCCGGCGAGCGCCGCGAACGGGAACGACGGGACGAAGTAGTACATCCACACGCGGTCCATGCTCAGGAGGATGGCGAGCATGAGGATCGCCGCGAACGCGCCCGCGAGCGGCAGCCCGACGCGCGAGAGCGCTGCAGCGGCGCGGAACCGCTTCAGGATCGAGCGCTCACCCCGCGTCGCGGGCCACGCCGCGGCCACGGCGCCGATCATCGCCGGCAGGCTCAGGGCGAAGAGCGCCGCCGGCACCGCGTTGTGGAACAGCACGGACCAGCGCATGTTGGCGAGCTCGGAGTCGGCCATCGCCGTCTTCTCCGCGTGGTATGCGAAGACGTTGTGGACGAGATCGCCGAACCCGGCCCACAGGCCGAGCGCGACGAACGCCGCGGCTCCGAAGGCGGCGCCGAAGAGCGCGAGCCTCGCGCCGCGCCGGGGATCGCGCAGGAGCGCGACGACGACGAGCGCTGCGACGCCCGGGATCGCGTAGAGCCGCGTCGCCACCGCGCAGACGCAGAGCGCGGCGCAGACGACCATCCGATCCTTCCGCGCCACGAGCCACGCGAAGGTGAGCAGCGTCACGGCGGTCTCGACGCCCGTGAAGTGGGACGACGCGCGCAGCGGCTCGTAGGCGAGCAGGGCGAGCGCCATGGCCGCGATCCCGGCGATCGCGCCGAGCTCCCTGCGCGCCATCCACGCCACGCCCGCGCCGCCCGCCAGGGTGACGATCACCGGCAGCAGCCGCCCGAGCGTGAAGTGGTACCCCGCGATCTCGAAGATCGCCGCGGTGAGCAGCGCCTGGAAGGGCGGGTGCGCCATGGAGAAGTCGCGGTACGGGACGAAGCCGTCCGCGATGAGCTTCGCCTGGTAGAGGTAGATGTGCTCGTCGCCCGCGCAGGCGTTCAGCGAGAACGACTTGAGGACGAGGTAGAACGCGCCGACGAGGAGCGCCCCGACCGCGAAGATCGCGGCGTCGTGCCTCCCGTCACGCGCGAAGATCGCGGCGACGCGCGCGGGTCCGGCCACCCGCTCGACCGGCCGCCCCGCCCGCTCGACCTTCCGCTTCCTGTCGCGCCGACCCATGACCGTCCATTTTGTCCATTCCGTCCGTTCCGTCCATTTCCGAATTGCCCTTGCCCCCCTGCCGCGTTCCCGCGTAGCATTTCGCTCTGCAATTCGAACGGCAGGGGGTACCCGCATGATCTCTTGGTTCAACTCGTTGAGCGGCCTCGATCAGGCGTTCGCCGTCGCGGCGCTGGTCGGCGGCGTCGTGTTCGTCGTGCAGCTCGTCCTCATGCTCGTCGGGGTCGGCGGCGCGGACGCGGACGGGCCGGGCATGGAGGTGAGCCACGACGTGGCGCACGCGGACTCGGACGTCGCGTTCCAGGTCCTTTCGGTCCAGGGCGTCACGGCGTTCGTCATGGTGTTCGGCTTCGCGGGGTTCGCGATGAGCCGCGGGTCGGGCTTCGGCGCGTTCCCGTCGCTCGGCGTCGCCCTGGTCGCGGGGGTCGGGGCGATGTGGCTCGTCGCCAAGACGTTCGCCTTGTTCCGCAAGATGCAGTCGAGCGGCACGCTCGATCTCAACAACGCCGTGGGCCGGACCGGCCGCATCTACCTCTCGGTGAAGCCCGACGCGCCGGGCAAGATCGAGGTCGCGGTGCAGGGCAGGTTGCAGATCTTCGACGCGACGAGCGAGACCGGCGAGGCGCTGCCCACGGACACGCGCGCCGTTGTCGTGCGCGTCGAGAGCCAGAACGTGATGGTCGTCAAGCGCGCGTAGCGAAAGGAGACCCGAATGATCCCTCTTCAGGAGAACCCGCTCGCGGCGGTCGACGCGGTGAAGGACGGCAGCATCTGGTGGACCGTCCTCTACGTCGTCGTCGCGCTGTTCGCGCTGTTCCTGCTGCTCTACCTCGTCAAGCGGTACAAGCGCTGCCCGTCCGACAAGATCCTCGTCGTGTTCGGCAAGGTCGGCACCGGCCAGTCGGCGCGCTGCATCCACGGCGGCGGCGCGCTGATCCTCCCGCTCATCCAGGACTACCGGTACCTCAGCCTCACCCCGATGACGATCAGCATCCCGCTGCAGAACGCGCTGTCGCTGCAGAACATCCGCATCAACGTGCCGTCGACGTTCACGGTCGGCGTGAGCACCGATCCGTCGATCATGACGAACGCCGCCGAGCGCCTCCTCGAGCTCCAGAACCGGGACATCGAGGCGATGGCGCGCGAGATCATCTTCGGCCAGCTGCGCCTCACGGTCGCGTCGCTCACGATCGAGCAGATCAACCAGGACCGCGAGTCGTTCCTCACGGCGATCCGCAAGAACGTCGAGCCGGAGCTCAACAAGATCGGCCTCTACCTCATCAACGTGAACATCACGGACATCACCGACGAGTCCACGTATATCGAGTCGATCGGCAAGAAGGCCGCGGCCGAGGCGATCAACCAGGCCAGGGTCGACGTCGCCAACCAGGAGAAGCACGGCGCGGTCGGCCAGGCCGAGGCGGTGCGCGAGAAGGAGATCAAGGTCGCCGAGAACGTCGCCCAGGCCGTGAAGGGCAAGAAGGCGGCCGAGGCGGATCAGCGCGTGTACGTCCAGGGCCAGGAGGCGCAGGCCGTCAAGGGCGAGAACGAGTCGCGCGCCAACATCGCGAACTACAACGCCGAGCTCGCGGTGAAGACCGCCGTCGCGCTGCAGCGCGGCGAGGTCGCGAAGCGCCAGGCCGAGGTCGAGATCCAGAAGGCGCAGTACCTCGCCGAGGAGCAGCGGCTCAACGCCGAGGAGGTCGTGCGCAAGGAGATCGAGAAGAGGAAGATCGAGATCTCCGCCGAGGCCGAGGCCGAGAAGCTCAGGCGCGAGGCGCGCGGCCAGGCGGACGCCATCCTCGCGAAGTACGAGGCCGAGGCCAAGGGCGTGCGCCAGGTGCTCGACTCCAAGGCCGCCGGCTACCGGGCGCTCGTCGAGAGCTGCCAGGGCGACGCCAAGTCCGCGGCGACCTTCCTCCTCGTCGAGAAGATCGAGCACATGGTGGGGCTGCAGGTCGAGGCGATCCGCAACCTCAAGATCGACAAGATCACCGTGTGGGACTCGGGCGGGGGCAAGGACGGCACGTCGTCGACGGCCAGCTTCGCCTCGAGCCTCATCAAGAGCCTGCCGCCGCTGCACGAGGTCGCGAAGATGGCGGGCGTGGATCTGCCCGAGTACCTCGGCACGATGTCGCCCGAGAAGCCCGCGCGCCCGGAGCGAAAGAGCTCGCCGCCGCCGGCGCAGCACCCGCAGCCGTTCCCTCCCGCGACGAAGTAGGGATCCCCCGATACGTGGTTCGTCGTGCCGGCCAAGGAAGGGCGCTGACCCTCCTCTCGTGTCCGGCCCGCGGGCGATTTTCGGCAACTTCTTGGCAAAGCGTCCGATAGAGAGGATGCGAGGCGCGGTGCCGAGCGATATACTGAACCAGGAGGACGACGATGGAAGCTGACGTCTCGATGAACGATCTGCGGCGCGTCATCAGAGAGATCGCGGAGCAGTCGAAGGAGAACGAGCGACGCCTGGCCGAATCCGGCGCAGAGACGGATCGCCGGATGCGGGAGACCGACCGCAAGCTGGCCGAGGTGAGCCACCAACTCGGCGGCTTGGGCAATCGGCTCGGCGAGTTCGTGGAGGGTGTTGTCCGCCCGGGGCTCGTGCGGCTGTTCCGGGAGCGCGGCATCGACGTGCGGCGCACTCTCCGAGACGTGGCGGGTGACAAGAACGGGCTCGCGCTGCAGATCGACCTGCTCGTAGTGAACGATACCGACGCGGTCGCGGTCGAGGTGAAGTCGAAGCTCACCGACCGCGACGTCGACGATCACCTCGAGCGGATCGGCAAGTTCAAGATCCTGTTCCCTGAGTTCGCCTCCAAGAGGCTCCTCGGCGCCATCGCGGCGATGGTCGTGCCGGACGGCGCCGTGAGGTACGCCGAGCGCTGCGGCCTCTTCGTCATCGGCCAGCGCGGCGACGACGCGGCGTTCCTCAACTCGGATGGGTTCGAGCCGCGGGCGTGGTGAGGCGAGACCGAACCGCGGGAAAATGGAAAGGGAAGGGACGGGGCGGCGGGCGGCACGGCACGTGCCGGAGGAGAGCTACTCGGTCGGGGCCGGCTGCTTCTGCTTGAACTTCTTGTACGCGTCGCCGAGCGTCTTCTTGACGGCCTCGGGATCGATCTTCGGCTTGCCGGGATCGGTCTTCGGCTCCTCGGCCTTGGGCTCGGGCTCGGGCGTGGGCTCGGGCTCGGTCGCGGTCCCCTTCTTCGCCGCCTCCTCGGCCGCCTTCTTCGCCTTGCTCACCGCGGACGAGCCGCCGCTCGAGCTCGACGAGGAAGAGCCGCTCGCCGCGGCGCCGCTCTCGAGGAAGTACGGCTTGCCCATGTAGCGGACGACCGCGTCCGTGAACGTGCCCGCGATCCAGGAGCTCTGGATGCTCGCGGGATCGCCCTTGTAGCAGACGGCGATCCGGCCCGACGCCTTGCCCGCCTCCTGGAACAGCGGCCCGGCCGCGTCCCAGTCCTTGACGTTCCACGACGTGATCTCGATCACCCACGCGTTGTCCGCGTTCCAGCTCGTCGTCGCCTCGGGGTTGGCCGGGTCGTTGTTGATCTGGAAGTAGCCGGCGCCGTACTCCATCTTCCGCGTGAAGGTCTTGCCGGCGGCCGGCGGCTCGGGAAGATCGATGTTCACCGACTGCCCGCTCGTGATGAGGCCGGTCGGGCCGTCGAGCGCCTTGTCGGAGAGCACGAGCTTCCACGCGCTCATCCCGGGCTCGAACACGACGGACGCGACGCCCATCGGCTTGCCGTTCGCGATGCCGGCGGCCGGCACGGCCGGGATCGTCTCGAGCGTCGGCGTCTCGGTCCAGGTGTACGGCGGGACGTTCACCGCCACGACCGGGGCGACCGGGGCGACCGGCAGGGCGACGGGCGCGGTCGGAAGCACCGGCGCGGGCACCGGCGGCGTGGCCACGGTCGGCAGCACGATGGGCTCTTCCTTCTTCCCGAACGGCAGCAGGTCACAACCCGCGGCGAGGATGGCGGCGGCCGCGACGAGCACGATGATGGACAACCACTTCATGGGGAACCTCCTCTCGTTTTCGAGTACGGGGGAGTATACAGGATTTCGGTTTTCTTGATACACCATGAACCGCCGCGGCTCGGGGATGCCGCCTGCGGAGCGTTTATGGTCGAGTACCAGTTCGTCCAGCCCACGAGCGACCGCCTCTTCCCGGAGATCGTCGCCCTGTACCGCGCCATGGGGTGGTGGGGTGACGCGCCCGACGACCTCGGCTCGGTCGCGCGGCTCGTGGGCGGCAGCCACGCGTTCGTCGCGGCGATCGACGGCGGCGCGGTGATCGGCATGGGCCGCGCGCTGAGCGATCGGGAGAGCGACGCGTACGTCCAGGACGTCGCGGTCCGGCAGGATCGCAGGCGGCAGGGGATCGGCGGCGAGATCGTGCGCCGCCTCGTCGCTCGGCTCGAGGACGACGGCATCGGCTGGATCGGCCTCGTGGCGGAGCCCGCCGTGACCCGTCTCTACCTGCGCGAGGGGTTCGCGCCGATGGCGGGCACCGTGGCGATGCTCCGAAAGAGGCGGCCGTGATCGGGCGCCCGCTCGAGCTCGCCAACGCCGCGGCGCTCAGGCCGTTCTTCGACGCGCAGCGGTACCCGCTCGCGGCCTACTCCCCGCTCTCGGTCATGGCGTGGCGTCGAGCGGACGGCTTCGAGGTGTCGTTCACCGTCGACGACGGTCGCCTCGTGATAGCGGCCGAGAGCGCGGAGGGCCGCCACCTCGGGCTGCCGATCGGCGGGCGCGCGCCGACAGTCGCCGAGCTGCGCGTCCTCTCGGAGCGGCTCGGTGTCCGCGAGTACTGGTACGTGCCGGGCGACCTCCTCGAGGCGCTCCCCGCGGACGAGCTGCGCGCCGCGTTCGACGTCCGCGAGCGGCCGGAGTGGGGTGAGTACGTCTTCCTCACCGAGGATCTCGCCGAGCTCGGCGGGCGCAAGCTCGCCGCGAAGCGGAACCTGATCCACCAGTTCGAGAGGTCGCACGTGGAGACCGGACGCGCCGTGACCGGCCCGATCCGTCCCGAAGACGTCACCGAGTGCGTCGCGTTCCTCGAGGCGTGGTGCGAGGAGCGCGGGTGCGACGGCGCCGGAAAGGATCCGCTTTCGTGCGAGCGGCGGGCGGCGGAGACCGCGCTCGGCGAGATGCACGCGCTCGGCGTCGAGGGGGTCGCGATCCGCGTCGACGGCCGCGTCGTCGGGTTCGGGATCGGCTGCCGCGTCATGGACGACCTCGCGGCGCTCCACTTCGAGAAGGCGTCCGCGTCGGTGAAGGGGCTCTACCAGTATCTGGATCGGGAGTGCGCGCGGCGGCTCTTCCAGGGGCGATACGAGCGCGTGACCAAGGAGGGCGACATGGGCCTGCCCGGCCTCGCCCGGTCGAAGCAGTCCTACGGGCCGCTGTCCAAGACCGCGGCCTTCTCGCTCTCGCTGCGCTGAGCCCGCGCGGCGAGCCGATCCAGCGCGAGCCGCGCGAGGAACGCCGTCGCGAGCGCGAAGAAGACGCCCGCGCTCAGGATCCTGCCGGCAGCGGCGAGCTCGGCCGGCAGCTTCGCCCACTCCCACGCGAGCGCCCCGCCGGACGCCGCGACGAGCACCGCGGCCGCGGCCAGCGGACGCCTCGCGCCGCGGGGCCGCGCGCGCCGCTCCGCCGCGCCGTACCGGGCGAACGACCGCGCGGCGAGCAGCACGATCCACGTCTTGGCTGCGTAGAGCGCGATCCCCGCGAGCAGCAGCGCCACGTCGCCCCGCAGCGCGTCCGCGGGAACGCCGGGCACGGCCCACCCGCCGAGCCCGTACGCGGCGATCGCCATCGCCGTGAACACCGCCGCGATCCACGATCCGAACCGGGCCGTCGGGCCGACCGCCGCGCCCTGCGCCCGCTCGGGCCAGATGAGGACGGCGGCGGCGAGGTACGCGACGAGCGCGAACGGATCGGTCCACGCGTGCCAGCCCCACCGCGCGTCCGCCTGGCTCGCGACCGCCTCCGACACCTCGAGCGACGAGCCGAGCGCCGCCGCGAGAGCGGGCATCGCCACGATCGCCGCGAGCCGCGCGCCGAACCAGGCGATCCGCTGGCGCGCCCCGGCCGAGGAGTAGAGGGTCGCGACCACGAGGCCGGCTACCGCGCCGGCGAGCAGCGCCGCGGTCGCGGCGGTCCGCGCGCCCACCAGGATCGACACCGCCGGGAGCACGAGGATCGGGACCGAGGCCGCGGCGAGCCCGAGCGCGTCGGCGAGCGGGTTGGCGCGGGCGGCCGGATCGGCGGCGCGATCGCGCACCTTCGGCGCGGCGAACGAGAGCAGCAGGCCGAGCGCGATCGCGGTGAGCAGGATCGCGGTCACCTCGTCCGCGGCGCCGGGATCGAGCGGCGCCAGCCGGAGGTTGACGACCTGCGTCCTCCCCGTGCCGGTGACGAGCTCGAAGCGGCAGGACTCGTTCTCCGCGAGCCCGGCGAGATCGGCCGGCGACGACAGCGCGACCCCGTCGACCGCGAGGAGGCGATCGCCCGGCGCGATCCCCTGCTTGTCCGCGAGGCCGCCGCTCCGCACCGACACGACGAGCAGCTCGTTCCCCTCCGGCGAGGGCGCGAGCGAGATGCCGAGCCGGCCGAGGATCCGCTCCGCCTCGCGGTTCCTCTGCGCGGCGAAGGCGATCCCGCTGCCCGCGGGCCGCAGATCGAGCCGCACGGTGTCGCTCGTCGCGGAGATGCGCGTCGATCCGCCGGCGAGCGCCGTCGGGAAGTCGACGCCCACGCGGCCCTCGAACCGCAGCGGCTCGGCCGCGAGCGCGCGCATCGTCACCCCGGTGATCGGCACCTCGATCGACGTCTCGGACACCGAGACCCCGTCGACGAGCACGACGCGGTGCTCTGGCGGCACGAGCCCGGACGGATCGAACGCGCCGCTCAGCGTGACCCGTGTCGGGCCCTCGACGAAGCCGCTCCCTTCGATGCGGAGGACGTCCCCCTGCTCGAGCACCGTCGGCGCGATCTTCGAGATCGCGGCCATGTCCACGGTCGGCGGAGGGGCGCAGGCGGCGGCGGTGAGCGCGACGATGGCGGCGAGCCCGTGCGACGAAGGCGGGCGGGCGGCGGATCGGGACCTCTGCGAGGGCGTGCTCACGCGGTCAGGTTAGCGGACGGCCCGGAGGAAATCCAAAATTCGGGGCGGGCGGCTACCCCTCGGCGTCAGGGTACTCGACGAGCTCGCCGTTCGGCGCGCGCAGGAGATAGCTCCCGTCCCGCGCCTCGACGACGTAGTCCGGGCCGATCGGCACCTTGCCGAGGCCGCCCGGGAGATCGACGACCAGCGTCGGGATCCCGAGCCCGCCGACGCGGCCGCGCAGGTGCGCCATGATCGCGATCGCCCGGGCGAGCGGGACGCGGAACCGCTCCGCGCCCGCGACGAGATCGCAGGCGAACAGGTAGTACGGCCGCACCCGCGCGACGAGGAGGCGGCGGCACAGCTCCTCTATCACCGCGGGATCGTCGTTCACGCCCGCGAGCAGGACCGCCTGGTTGGCCACCGGGATCCCGGCGTCGACGAGGCGGCCCACCGCCGCGACCGCTTCCGGCGCGAGCTCGCGCGGGTGGTTGAACTGCGTGTTGACGTACAGCGGGCCGCAAGCCGCGAGCTTCCGGGCCAGGGCTCCGGTGACGCGCGCCGGCAGCGCGGCCGGCACCTTGGTCCCGATCCGGATGATGTCGACGCTCGGGATCCGCCGCACGCGGGCGGCGATGCCGGCGATCGCGTCGTCCTCGAGCAGCAGCGGGTCGCCGCCCGACAGGATGACGTCGCGGATCTCGGGGTGCGCCGCGATGTACGCGAGCGCGCGGTCGAGATCGGCGCCGCGGATCGGGACGATCTTCCCGCGGCCGAGGGCGCGGCGCGTGCAGTGGCGGCAGTGCACCGGGCACCCGCCGTGCACCAGGAGGAGGGCGCGATCCGGGTACCGCCGGATGAGCCCGGGCAAAGGGGCGTGGCGCTCCTCGTCGATGGGATCCGCACGCCCTCCGGGGCCCCTCCGGGACTCGGTGCCGGTCGGAACGATCATCGCGCGGATCGGATCGCGCGGGTCGTCCGCGTCGACCAGGGACCAGTAGTAGGGGGTCACCGCGATCGGGAAGTCGGTCGCGACCGAGGCGCCGACGGGTCCGACGAGCTCGGAGCCGCGGCGCGCCCGCTCGATCTGCCAGCGCCAGTCGCCCCATTCCTCTGCGGTGGCCATTCGCTCCCGGCGCGCCCGGCGCCGCCTCCGGGGCGAGAATCTGCCCTCGAAACGCCGCCCGCGCAAGCTCGTTTCCGCAGTCGTGGGAGCGGCCGTGGGAGCGGCCGTGGGAGCTTGCGCGGCCGCGCGGCTCCCTGTATAAGCACCGGGTATTTGACCCGGGATTCCCGGGGGCGCCGGAGGAGAGCGATGGCAAAAGCAGAAAAAATGAACCGCGGCGTGAGCTCCAAGGAGACCCGTGGCGGCGGCAGCGAGATCAAGCTCCCGCCCGGGGTGCACTCCATCGACGGGCACGGCAACATCTTCGCGTCGCTGCCCGAGCTGAGCCGCATCCAGCCGAAGTACTTCACGTTGGACCAGATCCAGGCCGCCTTCACGGCCGGCAAGCTGACGACCCTGTCCGAGGGCAACGTGAAGGAGCTCGAGAACCTGGTCGCCAAGAAGTAGCGCTCGCGTGCGCGACGCGCTGACCGCACTCTACCGCGAGGTCGACGACGAGCTGCGCCGCTTGGGCGCGTCCTGCGAGGCGTGCGGGAAGTGCTGCAGGTTCGCCGACTACGGCCACGTGCTCTGGGCGACGAACCTCGAGATGGAGCTCCTCCGGGAGCGCCACGGGCGCCGCGAGGCGGCCTTTCCCGGCGCGTGCGCGTACCTCGACGGCGCGCGCTGTCTCGCCCGCGAGGGGCGCGCTCTCGCGTGCCGCACCTTCCACTGCGGCCTGCCTCGGGAGATCGTGGAGGAGGTCACGAACCGCTATTTCGAGAGGATCCGCGAGCTCGCGCGCGCGGCCGGGTACCCCTTGGAGTACGACGATCCGACGGGCGCTCAGGACGGCGCGAGCCCGTGCACCAATCCGTAGATGTCGACCTCGTTGCGGTTCGGCCGCAGGATGTCGGTCACCGCGCTCGTCCGGACGTGCGCGGATCCGGCCACGAACTCGAGCGGGTGCCCGAGGAACCCGACGCCGGGGATCGCCGCGATGAGGCGCATCCCGAGGGCGCTGTGCCCGGAGATCCACGCCGACGTCTCCCGATCCCGGACCGCCACGCAGGTTCCGGACCGAATGTGGTACTCCCTGTTCCGCGTGATGAAACAGGTGTGCACGCGCCGGTTCGCGCCGATGTAGGCCATTTTTCCCTCCCTGAGGCAAACATTTGCCCGTTCGCCCGTCTATTGTAGAAATTCGGAGCCCGGGGGTCCAAAAAACGGCCACGAAGAACGCCGTTGAAATCCGCACGTCGGCGTGTGAAAAAGGGCTACGGCAAAAAAGTCTGGAGGAGATACATGAGACACATTGGTATCGCATTGGTGTTTGGTTGCCTATTGTCGTTCGCGGTCGACGCGCAGGCTCAGTATCAGGGAGGCGACGGGTACTACGGCGGCGAGCAGCCCGCCCCCGCTCCCGCCCCCACGGATCCTGCGGCGGGCGGAGGCTACTACGATCCCGGCACGGGCTCCTACGTCGACCCCGCGTACGGCGCCCAGCCGCAGCCGCAACCGCAGCCGCAGCCGCAGCCGCAACCGCAGCCGGAGGCCACGGGGGTGTCGATGTCTGCCACGACGAACGACGCGGCGGCGGACGGAGACCTCGCGGGGTTCGAGCTGGGCATCAACTGGGCCGGCGGCGCGAAGGTCGCCATCCAGCCCGGCTACATGGCCGGAAAGTGGGGCATCTACCTGCTCACCGGGATGAACCTCCACAAGACGCACGAGGACGCCACGACCTCGGACGCCGAGCTCGCCGCCTGGGACGCCCCCGGCGCCGGCGCCGCGCACCACGCCGGCGAGGGCAACTACGACGAGGCGGTGTCGATCGAGTCGACGGTCTTCACCTACGACATCGGCCTCGCGCTCCGGTTCTACCTGCTCGAGGCGCTCAAGGCGCAGTCGCCGAACCTCTACCTCGAGCTCGACCTCGGCTGGCGCGGCGCGGCCGTGAAGAACGAGATCGACTGGAACTTCAAGGGCGACCTCGAGGCGATCGGCGACGTGAACGCGGACGGCTCCATCAACGGCGAGGACGCCGAGGACCTGGAGTTCGACAGGAACAAGAACTGGAACCGCGCCGCCGAGGACTACGCGCACGACGCCGAGCAGAAGGCGCAGGGGCTGTGGGTCAACCTCGGCATCGGCGGCGAGTATGTGTTCGTCGGCGGGTTCGGCATCGCCGGCGAGGTGGGCCTGAGCCTCTTCTGGAACACGCCGTGGACCGAGAAGGGGCCGTACGGCTACGACTCCGACGGCTCGCTCGCCGAGGTCGACTGGGAGTACGAGGACGTCAAGTACCGCGGCTGGGGCGTGGACTTCGGCTTCTACTACAACCTCGCCCTCCGGTACCACTTCTAGCCGGCGCGATCCGCGCCGCGGATCACTTCTCGAGCTGGACCTTCGAGGTCTGGACCTGCTCGCGGTTGATCCGCATCTCGACGGGCTGGACCTTGTTCTTGCCGACGGCGAGCCGCACCTCGTAGTGCCCGGTCTGCAGGACGAGCGGGGCGCAGGTCTTGCCCTTGCCCGGAAGGTCCTTCGCGTTCTCGAGGTCGTGCACGGTGAACGGCACGGGCACGCACTTGCCCTCGGCCTTGCCCTGGAACGTGTGCAGCGTGATCTGGCCGGCCGGGAAGATGCTGTCGATCTGCTGGGTTTGCCCGGCGACGTCGATGACGTCCGTGAGGTAGAGCGGCTCGCCGAACACGAGCGGCGACTTGTACTCGATCGTGTACTGGCCCTGGTTGAGCTCGAGCTCCTGGCCGAACGTCCCGTTCTCCACGACGGCCGTGCCGTCCGAGCCGAGCATCCGGTACGTGCCCTTGGGGTTCTTCTCGTTGACGACCCGGAGGTTGACCGTGACCTTCGTCGGGCCGGTGTACGCGGCCGGGGCGTCCTCGTCGGATATCTCGTCCTCCGTCACCGGCTCGAGGACGGTGTCGCCGAGCGCCGCGGCGACCGGATCCACGTCGTCCTGGGGCGGGGGAACCTTGCCGCCGCAGGCGGCTGCGAGAGCGGCGATCGAGCCGACCAAGGCGATGATTCCGAGCGTGTTCGAGCGGGTCATGTCGTGTCCTCCTTCTGCCGCTGCGATCCGGGACGCCGATCGCTGCGCGGGCGGCGGTAGTCTGGAGAGCGCAGTCTACCATAGGATCCGGCGCGCGTTGACCCCCCTTGTCGCGACGGTTCCGCACCGCCCGCATCCCCACGTTATTCTTGAATGTTCGACGCCGCGCGGGCGGCCTTCGCCGCGTTGACACCTCATCGGCAATCGCCTATATTCGCGGACCGTATCGCCGGGGGCCTTTTCCACCAAGGAGCGAGGATATGCAGGCAATTGCGGAGTTCATACAGAAGGGCGGACCCTTCATGTACGTCAACCTGTGTGCGGCCGCCGTGACGTTGGGGCTCATCGTCGAGCGCGCGGTGTACTACTTCATGGCCAACCGGGTGAACGCGAAGTCGCTCCTGGAGCAGATCCAGAAACTCGTCGCCGCGAACAACATCACGCGGGCCGTCAAGCTGTGCAGCGCCTCCTCGGCGCCGGTGGCCCGGGTCGGCAAGGCCGGCCTCACGCGCTTCCACAAGGGAGAGACCGCGATCACCATCGCGATCGAGGAGTCGATGGCCGACATCGCCCCGGACCTCAAGAAGCGCGTCTCCGCGCTCTGGTCGGTCGCCAACATCGCGACCCTGATAGGCCTCATCGGGACGATCTTCGGCCTCATCAAGACGTTCTCGAGCTTGGGCACGGCGAGCCCGGCCGACAGGTCGCGCCTCCTGTCCGACGGCATCTCGGAGGCCATGAACAACACGGCGCTCGGGCTCTCCATCGCCGTGACCTGCATGATAGGCCACCTGTTCCTGTCCGGCATCGCGAAGGGGCTGCAGGGCAACCTCGACACCTTCGGCCTGAAGCTCGAGAACTGCCTCATCGAGGAGTCGCGCAAGTGGGAGAGCCAGCAGGGCGGCGTGGGCGCCCCGCAGGCCGAGGCCCCTCGATGAGCGGACTGACGTCTCGAGGTCGCAGGAGGCTCCGCGCCGAGCGCGAGCGCCTGGAGGAGGAGGGCGAAGAGTCCGGAGAGCTCAACCTCGTCCCGTACCTCGACATCGTCACCAACATCCTCATGTTCCTGATCGTGACCATCACCACGATGGTGACGGTCGGCAACCTCGAGGTGCTCGTCCCCGAGTACTCGCAGTCGGCGTCGGTCTCGCAGAAGAAGTCCGACCAGGAGAAGCCGCCGCTCAACCTGACCGTGACGATCACCGGCAAGGGGTTCACGGTGGCGACGTCCACCGGCGTCATGTACGAGAACAACATCCCGGACAAGCTCCCGACCGTGCCGCGGGCCGCGTCGGGGCAGTACGACTTCGACGGGCTCCAGAAGCTCCTCGCCACCGTCAAGCGCTTGAACGAGAAGGAAGAGCAGGCGATCCTCGCCGCGAACCCGGACATCGAATACGAGACGGTCATCGGCGTGATGGACGTGCTGCGCGTCGGGCCGGACCTCAAGCCGCTGTTCCCCCAGGTGCTGTTCAGCACCGGTATCCAGTGAGGCGGATCCCCGATGGACACGAAGAAGAGCAGATCCGGGACGCCGACCGTCGAGGAGATGGACAGGCAGCGGCGCGCGGACAAGAAGGCGCTCATGAGGCTGCGCGCGCGGATCGACGCCGAGGACGTCAACTTCCTGAACATCACGGCGATGATGGACATGATGACCATCCTCCTGGTGTTCATGCTGATCAGCTTCTCGTCCGAGTCCGCCAACATCACCCAGTCCGACCAGCTCCGGCTCGCCTCGTCCGGCACGGCCAAGGAGGTCGTCGAGTCGGTCTCCGTGACGCTGACGAAGAGCGCGATCCTGGTCGAGGGGAACGCCGTCGCCGACGTCCACGACGGGGCGATCGACGCGTCCGACAAGCAGAGCGGGGACGTGAACGGCCTCGTCATCACGCCGCTCCTCGACGCGCTCGTCGCGCGCGCGGAGCTCGACAAGAAGATCGCGGAGATGAAGGGCGAGATGTTCGAGGGCGCGGCGACGATCATCGCCGACAAGGCCACGCCCTACAGGCTCCTCACCGAGGTGATGTACACGGCCGGCGAGGCCCAGTACAAGAAGTACCGCCTGATAGTCCTCCAGAAGAAGCAGTAGTGATCGCGCCGCCCACGCACGTCGATCCCCGGCTCGCCTCCTCGCTCCCCCGAACGGCCGTGCTCCTCGTCGCGGTCCTGTGCGCCGTCGCGTGCGGACCCCGCGCGCCGCGCGTGACCGGGTCGGGCGACGTCCCGGGGGCGCTTCCCGCGATCAAGATGCGGCACCAGATCTCGTTCACGCGGGGCGAGGACGTCCAGGTCTTCGACGGGTACATGCTGCTCGCCGGGGAGCGCCTCCTCGTCCGGGCGTTCGCCGGGCCCGGGGTCGACCTGTTCACGGTCGTCCGGGACGGCGCCGCGCACGACGAGCGGCTCCACATCGCGGGGCTCGCGGACAGGATCGACATGGAGAAGGTCGGCGGGGACATCGCCCGCGTCTACCTCGGCGGGTGCGCGAAGCCCGCGGCCGGTGTCTTCGAGGCGACCTGCGACTTCTACGGCGAGCCGATGATCGAGAATCTCGACGCCGCCGGCCGGCTGATCTCGAGGCGCTTTCCCGAGGCGCACGGGATCGGCCTCGACGTGGCCTACGAGGACTTCGCGCCGTTCGCGTGCGGCGAGCGCGCCCGCCGCGTCACGATGCGGTGGGGCACGAGCGGGAACGAGATGGCGATCCGCCTCGTCGCGTGCGAGAGCCTCGACAAGGTGGACCCCGCGGTCTTCGCGATCGAGCCGCGCTGATCCGGGCCGCCGGCTCCGCGAGGTGCGCGCGGCAGGAGACGAGGGCGGGCAAATTGGGTAGAATGCCGCCAACGCAAGACGAAAGGGCCGTCATGACGAAACACACGGCAGCATCGCTCGCGCTCCTCTGCGCGCTCCTCCTCTCGCCGGCGCCCGGCGGCCTGCGGGCCGGAGAGGACGTCGCGAAGGAGGCCTACGCGAAGGGCGTGGCGCACTTCGAGAAGGGGGAGTACCGGGAGGCCGCGGACGCCTTCCGGGAGGCGCACACCCTCAAGCCGACCTGGAAGGTGCTCTACAACGTCGGCCAGGCGGAGGCCGCCGCCAAGCGCTACGGGCTGGCGCTCGAGGCGTTCGAGGCCTACCTGGCGCAGGGGGGCGACGACGTCCCGGACCTGCGGCGGGAGGAGCTGCTCGCGGAGCTGGAGCGGCTGCGCAAGATGGTGGGGACCGTGGAGATCACCGCCCCCGACGGTGCGCAGGTCTTCGTCGACGGCGTGGCGAGAGGCGCCGCGCCCCTCCTGGGCAAGCTGCCCGTCTCCGCGAGCGTGGAGCACCGCGCCTGGGTGGTGGTCGACGGGGAGCGGTCCCCGGAGCGGGCGTTCAAGGTCATGGGCTCGGACTCCATCTCCATCACTCTCGGGGCCGCGGCGGAGGGGCCGGCCGCGCCGGCGGTCGGCGTCGTCGCGGTACCGGACGTCGCCGCGGGCGAGGGCGCGCGTCCGCAGGAACCTGCGCCGGCGGCCGACGACGGGCCGTCCGGCCTGCGCACGGGCGGCTGGGTGATGGTCGGCGTGGGCGGCGCCATGCTGATAGCCGGCGCGGTGACCGGCGCCCTCGCCCTCAACCTGGACGACGAGCTCTACAACGATTGCACCGACGGCCACTGCCCGGCCGAAAGGGCGGACGACATCGACCGGCTCGGCGCGCTCTCGGCCGTGACCGACGTGATGCTCTTCGCGGGCGGCGCCGTCGCGGCGACCGGCGCGGTGCTGCTCATCGTGGACGCGGTAAAGGACAGGGAGTCGTCCGGCGACGACGCGGTCGGCGTGGCCCCGGCCTTCGGGCCGGGGTTCGGCGGCGCGACCTTGAGGGGGAGGTTCTAGATGTCACGCAACGAGAAGAAGCGGGTCGCCTGCCTCGCGGCCTTCGCCCTCGCCGCGGGCTGCAGCCTGATCACCGGCGAGTACGACGCGGACCTCGACTCGGGAGCTGCCGACACCGACACGGACACGGACACCGACACCGACACCGACACGGACACGGACACCGACAGCGACAGCGACACCGACACGGACACGGACACGGACACCGACACCGACACCGACACGGATTCCCCC